>NZ_LECT01000041.1 GCF_001027925.1 Rhodopirellula islandica
GGGCGGAAGCCCCGAGAGACCGATGCCGGAAAACAAACGGTCGCCCCGGATGGGGCCGTCGTGGGAGTTGGGGGCGTCCCTCGCTCACGCTTCGGGTTGTGATGGGTGGTTGCTGCAGAAACCCGCCAAAACCCAGCACCAGAAAACTGCACGACCCCATTTTTTGGGAGGGTCGGGCCGCTTCGGGCCGGGGAGGGTTACGAGCTGGGTCCAATGCTGAGCCCTCCCCTCGCTCGACCCTCCCGAGCGGAGGGTGATGACAAACGCCTGGCAAGACAAGACGTCAAAACTGCATGACGTCTGCAAATGGGAGGGGGCGGAGCCTGGCGTGGATCTCGGACGCCACCACCGCGCATTAAAAAACGGTCGCCGCAAGTTCCGGAGAACTCGCGACGACCGTTGTGTGGTTGAGAAAAAGATCGATCATTGGAAGAAAACGAATCTCAGGTCACCTGAATCGAAAGCGGAAGGACGCTTCCGATTCTCAAGTTGAGAGATTCGAATCGCAATCAGCGACCCGGATCGAATCCGGTTTGGGCGATCTCTTCTTCTTCTTGGATGATGATCCGAGGTGTGACCATCATCATCAGACTGCTCGACTGACGACCGACCGCGGTGTTGCGGAACAATCGGCTGACGTAGGGGATCTTGCTGAGGAACGGCACGCCACGTTCGTTGCGGCCTTCGCTCATCCGTTTGATCCCACCCAGAAGAATCGTGCCGCCATCGGGAACACTCACGGTCGTGTTCACGGTGGTGAAGGCGAACGTTGGTTGTTGAACCGTCGTGCCTTGGTTGACGCTTTCTTCTTCTTGCTCGTCTTCTTCGTTGATCACGCCGTCACCGTTGGTGTCGACATTTCGACTGCTGGTGTTGCGGGTCGTGGAGTTGCCTTGGAACGTGAACTCATTCACTTCGCCAATTTGGCTGAAGGTTGGAATCAGCGTCAGGCGAACGAATCGTTTGTCTTCACTGACAACACCTTGCACGTTCAGTCGTGTGCCTTCGTCGAGGACGACGATGACGGGCTGCTGTGCGACGGCGAAGTCACCGACAACCGGAACGATACTGGTCACGAAAGGACGCGATGTCTGGTCTTGGATCGATGCGATCTGACCGTCGAACAACGTCACCTTGGGAGCCTGCATCACGTTGGTACGACTGTCACCCTGAGCGGCTTGCAAGAAGAAGTAAGCTTCGATGTCGCTCAAGATCGCGAACCCGAGGGTCGAGATCGCACCGGGGTCAGCACCAAAGGGTGGTGTGACACCGCTGCTGTTGTTGTCGAATCGGATGTCGAGGTCGGCCGTTGGCGTTCCGTCGGCGTCCAAGCCGATCGTGACTTCCGGTCCGCTGTCATCGCCTGGCAATCCAGGGGCGTTGTCATCGAACTGCAAGTCAAAGTCGATTCCGATTTGTTCGAAGAACGTGTCGGACAAGGTGATGAAGCGAACTTCGATTGTGATCTGCAAGTTCTGCAGACGGCGAAGCGATTCCAGCAAGTCAACGATTTGGTCGTGCACATCGCTCGTCGTGCTGACAACCAGCGACAAGTTTTGTGGGTACGGAGCCATCGTGCCGACGCCACCGAGGGCTTCCCACGATTCCGGTTCAATGGTTGTTTGAATCAACTGCATCAGTTGGCTGAAGTCAGCCATGGACTGACCACCCAAGCCGCCGAAGCTGCTGGGCGAACCCAAGCCGCCGGCCGAGCCGTAGCCGCTTCCGGTGTTGTATTGCCCCAACATGTTGGGGCTCATTGATGCCGAGCCATTGTTGCCGGCAAACCCGCCCAATCCTGACGCCGAGACAGGCACGACTTGAACGTCGGTCTGTGGGTTGATCATTTGGTAGGCGTTTCGCAACGCACCACGCAAACCATCGTCGTAACCGGTGACGAAGTTCGGGATGGGGGTGACCAAGTCAGCGACACGGTAAGTGCGACGTTCGACCATCGTGCGGCGAGCGTCTTTGCTGGTCACGTTCAGGACTTCGTTGTCGATGACGTGCGTCAGGTCGAGATCACCCAAGATGATGTTCAGAGCACTGTCCAGCGAAATTCGCGTGTTGATGTTCTGCGAAACCGGGGTCTCGCGGTTCATGCGAATCGAGGCCAGAGCACGATTGTCGATCACGATCGGCACGCCGGTCATGTTCGACAAGTCATCCAGGACTTCGCCCAATGGACGATCGCGATACTTGACTTCGACTTCCGTCGCGAGTTTTCGTTTGATCTCTTGTTCGCGAGGCGACAAGCTGGTTTCAGCGTTGCTCTGCAAGCGGCGACGCGACAGTTCTTCCCACGAACGAATTTCGGGGAAGGCAAACGGACGATCGGGATCGCCGGGGACTGCCGCTTGACCGATGGCCAGCATTTCGCGAACAAAACCGTCTTCGGCGCCGGCTTTGATTTCCTCATCCATTTGGATGCGAACGCCCATGCGGCTGCTGTGGAACATGCTTTGAGCGATCGGCGAACCGGGTTTCAGCTCACCGACTTGTTTTGCGATCACTTCGGCTTCGTTGAAGCGACGATCGTCCATCAAGTCATTGAAGGTCTCGACCAGCGATGAAATTTCATCGTCGATGCGAGCTTCTTTGGCGGCGTCGGTGGCCATTTCGGAGCGAACGGCTTCGTTGGCCAAGTCCAATTGGATCTCGGCACGATGCTGTTCGACGTAAGTCTTTTGATCCGACAACGCGCGGTCAACCATGGCTGCCAGCGATGCCTTGGAGGCTTCATCGATGCTGGCTCCTTCGACACGACGACGGAGGCGTTCCAGGTCGTCAACGGCGTCCATCGGAGCGTCCGTGCGTTTCTCGTTGGCCTTGGACAATTCCGTCGTGATCTCGCGATACAAGCGACGGGTTTGCTGTTGGGCTTCGAGGTCCGCTTTGTCCATCGCCGACAGGGGCTGACCCGCGGTTGGCGATGGCAAACGAGAGGGTTGCAACAAGGTCAACTTGTCTTGCAAAGCACGACGAGTTTGCGTGTCGAGCTCGGATTCAAAGTTCCAGGCTTTCACAAACGCTTGACGGGCTTCGGTTTTCTTGCCCTGGGACAACAGATCCATTCCTTCTCGGAACAGACGATCGCCTTGGGAGTTGCCCAGTGGTGTGGCAGCTTGAACCTGAGCGATGCCACCAGGAGCCGAGCTGGCACCGCCGGCTTGTTGCACCATGAATGGTGCACCGGCAGCGGTTTGGCCGCTGGTTTGCATGATCGGGTTGGCGGCTTGCTTGGCCAAAGCGTTCAAGTCCAAACCGGTCCGACGAGCGGCGGCTTGGGTATCAAGAAGCAATTGCCACGGGCGAGCGTCGCCCGGTTGGAATTCATGCTCTTTCAATCCAAAGGATTGGGCCTGGTTGGCCATCAAGTAAGCGTTTTTGACATCGCCTTTGTCCAACGCAGCTCGTCCGGCGGCGACCAATCGCAACGTTTCCGTGCGACGGATGGCCAACGGCAACGAGGCAGGCGATTCTTTCGAAGTCGCATCTGCTTTCGCGGACGAGTCGGTGGGTGGCAATGAGAATTGGGCCGAGGCGTTCGGGACTGCGACCACGGTCGACAGCAACGAGGCGATGGACAATGACACCAAAGGTCGGGTGACCTTGCGTCGCCATCGAGATTCCGGCGTTGACATCAAAGATTCCTTGGCAGAGGCCTCTGTAGCAGAGGCGCGTGTCGGCGAGGCCATCGAGTGACCCAATTCATCCTTGGCCTGTCCCTCAGGACATGACCGGTTCCGCCTGGGCGGATGATACGAGCGGTTCAACGCGACTCTCCTTCTTCGCGTGAGACATGAAATCCATAAAGTGCTGGAAAGCTCTCGCCCAGACTCACCATCGGTGGACTGGTTGTCGGCCGTGAACACCGGGGTGTCCCGCGTTTCGAACTGGTCTCCTCGGCAGAATTCCATCTTCCTGATGGAAATCCCCCAATGAGTCAGCACGAAAACCTTCCTAGCGAGGTTGGCAATACGAATTGCAGACAACCAGTGTCAACACGGCTTTGAGGGACTAAATCGAATTTTTGTCAAGCGGAAAACTCGATTGGCGCATGAAACTGCTCGCCAGCCGGTTTGCCAGGCTGGATCGGACCCCCGTACCGACGAGCCAGGCGGCTCCAAAGCAACCTGGTCTTCATCGGGAAACCTGCGAGACGGAGAATCGGCATCCCGCGAACCATTCGGGCCGAGCGACCCGCTTGGCAACGCACGATCAATTCCTGGCGTAGTGGATGAGGCCACGAATCCTCATGCATGGGACTCGTACGCCTCGTCCACTACGAAACCCGCCACTTGTTCATCGTGCGTGGCTTAGGCCAGTCGGGGACGCTCTCGCCCGAGCATTCGGTCCAGCGAATCGGACGTTTGATAGATCAACGCTTCGGGGAAATGGGCGTACGGGTGGAAGTACTCAAACGTGAGGTACCCGTCGTAGTCGATCGTCTCGAACGCTTCCAGGACGGCGGGCCAGTCGGTGGTTCCGTCCAGCAACGGACGAAACGCTTCGAGCGAATGGTCGGTTCCCTTTTTGGTGTACTCCTTCAAGTGCACGTTTTGAATTCGATCGCCCAAGATCGGAATCCAGTGCTCGGGGAACTGGTATTCCATGATGTTGCCGGTGTCGAAGTGCACTCGCACGTGATCGCTTTGGAAACTGTCGACGAACTCCGCCATCTCCATCGGTGACATCAAGAAACCATTGAAGAAGATGTTCTCCATGTTCAGCTTGACATTGAGTTTCTCAGCCTGGGGCAGCAGTTTACCAATCGCTTCGCGAGCCCGGCGATCGCAAACGTCATTGGGCGTCGGGTCGTGGTCCTCTCGCCAAGGCATGTGAACGGCGCCAGGCACGACCAGCAGGTTTTCGGTCCCCAGGTCGTGTGCCGCCTGTGTCATCTTGCCGGCCAGTTCCATCCCACGAGCCCGCTCGGCGGGATCGTTGCTGGTCAGCGGGTACGGCCAAAACAGGAACGAGCACAGGCCGCTGATCGCAATGCCGATGTCGTCGGCCAGCTTGCGAATCTCGGTGAACTCTTTGGTTCCCGATTTGGGTGACAGATCACTGTCGAGGTCGTAGTTCAGCTCGATGCCGTCGAAGCCAGCGTCCTTGGCCAGTTGCAGGCATTCCTTCAGGGACATTTTGTCAGGATAAGGAAACGCCCACAGGTTGATTGATTTTTTGAACTTGTACTTGGGCGGCGATTGGTTGACCGCTGCCGCGGCGGCGGCCGTTGGGGTGGAAGCCGATCCGGCGGCGACGGCAGCCCCGCCAAAGGCCGCGTAGCTCAACCACTGGCGACGATCGACGGACGGTTTGGAACGAGGGTCTTGGGCAGAATTCACGAGGCGGGTTCCTTTTTCAGCACCGGGGACAATGGAGAGTTCAAATAGCCTAACCGAACCCCCTGCCACCGTTGAGGAGGAGACGAGCCTGCCTGATTCGCAACCGTGGTTCCTTCCTTGAGCGGCCCCGTTCCTCGCGTTTGCGTCGAGGCCAATCGAGAGGAAAACGAAGCGTGGATTCCACCCTTTCAACGTTTCGGCTATCGCGTCACAATGCGGCTCCTTTTGATCCTTCTGTACCGGCGAATTGACGTGAACGCACCCGAACCATCTGACTCGGCTACCCCCGACAAAACGCCACCCAAGCATTTCATTCGCCAAGCGATCGATGCGGATTTGGCAAGCGGTCGCTTCGACGGAGTCGCCACGCGGTTCCCGCCGGAACCCAATGGGTACCTGCACATCGGACACGCGAAAAGCATCTGTCTGAACTTTGGTTTGGCCAAGGAAATGGGCGGCACGTGCAACCTGCGTTTCGACGACACCAACCCGATCAAAGAAGACACCGAGTACGTCGACTCGATCCAAGAGGACGTGCGTTGGTTGGGATTCCAGTGGGACAACCTGCACTTCGCCAGTGACTACTTCGACCAACTTTATGATTGGGCCGAACAACTGGTCCAAGACGGCAAGGCCTACGTTTGTGACCTGAACGCCGAAGAGACTCGCACCTACCGTGGCACGCTCACCGAACCAGGCAAAAACTCGCCGCATCGTGATCGCACGCCGGAAGAGAACCTGGAACTGCTGCGGGCGATGAAGGCGGGCAAGTTCAAGGACGGCGAGAAGACGTTGCGGGCCAAGATTGACATGGCTTCGCCGAACATCAATCTACGTGACCCGGTGATGTACCGAATCGCTCACGTGTCGCACCACCGCACCGGCGACAAGTGGTGCATCTACCCGATGTATGACTGGGCCCACGGGCAATCGGATTCGCTGGAAAAGATCACGTTTTCGATTTGCACGCTGGAATTCGAACACCATCGTCCACTGTACAATTGGTACTGCGAGAACCTCGGCATTCATCACCCTCGCCAAATCGAGTTCGCTCGTTTGAACATGACCTTCACGGTCATGAGCAAACGCAAGTTGTTGCAATTGGTGAAGGAGAATCACGTCACCGGTTGGGACGATCCTCGGATGCCGACCTTGGTGGGTTTGCGTCGTCGTGGCTACACGCCCGAATCCATCCGAGCGTTCTGTGCGGACATCGGCGTGGCCAAGTTCAACAGCACGATCGATGTTGTGCGGTTGGAAAACGCGGTTCGCGAACATCTCAATTCGGTCGCGCCGCGACGGATGGCAGTCTTGGACCCGATCAAACTCACCATCACGAATTGGCCCGAGGGCAAGGTCGAGATGATGAATGCGATCAACAACCCCGGGGATGAATCGGCGGGCAGTCGCGAGATTCCATTCAGCGGTGAACTGTACATCGAGTCCGAAGATTTTCGTGAAGAGGCGCCTCGCAAGTTCTTCCGGTTGAAGAAGGGCGGGGCTGTTCGTCTGCGGTCTGGCTACATCGTGGACTGTGAAGAGGTGGTAAAGGATGCGGACGGAAACATCACCGAAGTTCTGTGCACGTACGATCCCGAAACCAAAAGCGGCGAAGACACATCGGGGCGCAAAGTCAAAGGCACGATCCACTGGGTCAGCCGCGAGCACGCCCAGAAGGTGACGGTTCGGAATTACGATCGACTGTTCAAAGTCGAGAACCCGGACGCGTCTTCGGAGACCGGCACGTTCCTGGATCACTTGAACCCGGACTCACTGACAACGCTGACCGCACACGTGGAACCTGCGTTGGCGGAAGCCGCCGTTGGCGATCGCGTGCAGTTCGAACGATTGGGGTACTACGTCGTGGATCCCGACACCACCAGCGACGAAGTGGTCTTCAATCGCATCGTTCCGCTGCGTGACACCTGGGGCAAGATCGAGGCGAAGGGGAAGAAGTAGTAGGGCTGGGATTCTTCTTTTTTTCCGACTCCTGTCTTTCTTCATCCCGGTAGGGATGTCAGATGGTAGCCGGGGGTTGCTGCGAAGCAGCGTACCCCCGGAAAACGAGCCCCAGAAAAACTCTCCATCCCGCCGTGGCCGATGGCCACGGCGGGATGGAGAGTGGCGACGCGGATTGCGTGTCCGTCGGTGGCGCTATCGCTTACCGACGGCTACTCTCTGACATCCCTACCGGGATGAAAACTTGCGCAAACGAATACGCTCCACAACGCCTAACATTCAGCAGGCCAAGCTAACGCCCAATCGGCTGATATGAAGAATCGAAAGTCAACAGTTCGCGATGCCACTCATCGAGTGATCAGGCGAGGTCGTAGACTTGGCTGTAGCGGGTTCGCAGGCTTTGGATCAGCGGTTCGGCAGAGAGTGGTTTGCCGCTGGCTTGCGCAACCAGTTCATCCGCCGTGCGGGTGCGTCCAAGTTGATGGACGTTTTTGACCAACCACTCTCGCAGCGGCGCAAAGTTGCCCTCGCGAACCAGGGCGTCGATGTCGCCGAGTGACTCCTTCGCCGCGTCGTACAACTGTGCCGCCGCCAGGTTCCCCAGCGTGTAAGTCGGGAAGTAGCCGATCAAGCCCGCGCTCCAGTGAACGTCTTGCAGCACGCCATCGGCGGCCGAGGGGGGGCGAACCCCGATGACTTGTTCGTAGGCATCTGCCCAAGCGACGGGAAGATCGTCGGTGGAAAGCTCGCCACTGATCAGGGCTTGTTCCAGTTCGAATCGCACGATGATGTGCAGGTTGTAGGTGGCTTCGTCAGCTTCGACGCGGATCAGCGATGGTGAAACGGAATTGAAGCAGCGATGCAGTTCGGCGGAGGTGACGTTGCCGAGTTGCGCTGGGAAGTGTTGCTGGATCTGCGGGGTGAAGTGTTCCCAGAATGGAAGCGTTCGACCAACCAGGTTCTCCCACATTCGCGATTGCGATTCGTGGATGCCCAACGAAGCGTAGCTGCCCGGTGGCAATCCAAACCAATCCTCTCGCATGCCTTGCTCGTACAGCCCGTGCCCGGCTTCGTGCAGTGTTCCGAAGATGCTGGTCGGCAAGAAGTTTGGTTCGTAACGCGTCAGGATGCGACAGTCGGAAGGGCCGATCGTGGTGCAGAACGGGTGTGAGGTTTCGTCCAGTCGGCCGCGGTTGAAATCGAAACCGATCGCTTCCGCCAGCACACGTGAGAACGCTCGCTGAGCTTCGATCGGAAAGTCTTGGGTGATCAACGACGTGTCGACTTGCCGCGGTGAATCTTTGATTTCACCGATCAGCGTCACCAGTTCCGTTCGCAAGTCAGCGAAAGTTTTTGTGAGAGCCGCTGCTTTCGCACCCGGTTCAAATTCATCCAGCAACGCTTCGTAGACCGTTTGGTCGTCCGACTTCAGGAGCTGGCCCGCTTCTCGTTTGAGCGAAAGCATTTCGTCCAGGACAGGTTGGAACATCGCATAGTCGTCTGCCTTCCGGGCAGCGTCCCAGCGGCCTTGCCCGCGAACGCAACAGGATGCGGTTCTCTGAACCAGATCGCTGGGCAATTTGCACTGTCGCCGGTAATCATCGGCCAAGCACTTCAGCGTGGCTCCGATGTCACTGTGTGGATCAGACGCCGCGTCCCAGTCCGTCAGTGAGGCGAGTTGTTCTTCGATGACGGGAGCCGTTTGCAGGCTGTGAACGAGCCCTCGCAAGTGGGCGACTTGTTCAGCGCGATAGTCCGCCCCGCCGCGTGGCATCCCGGTTCGCTCATCCCACTCCAGCAAATCGGCGGTGGTGGAAAGCTTGGCTGCATCGCGAAAGGTTTGGCAAAGTGCATCGAACGTGGATGCGTGGTCGTTGGTGGTTTGGCTCATCTGGATGGTTCCCAAAAAAATCCCCGGCACAAATGGATGTGCCGAGGACGTTGTCATGTTCGCTGGTGTTTGACAAGCCGAGGTCAGTCCTCACTCGCCGGTTGGGAGTACAGAAAGAGGTTGCCAAATTGACCATGGGATCGAATGTCCCGTCCGTTCAGCAATGGTGATGTTCGTTGATTGGAGGGCAGCCATCGCGACAGAAACCAATGCTTGGAATGCGGTGTGTCCAAGCCTGATGATTGGACCGCTTGTTGCCATCCTTCCATCGGGGCAAGGGAACCAACTGCGTGAAGAAGTGTGTGCTTGCCTGGGGAGTAGGGCCCCCTGGCAGGCAGGGTCAGGTAGGTCGCGAGGTCCACGTCGGTGACCCGGCCCGTGATGGCTGGTTGCTCGATCAGGTCCCCGTCAATCCAAAGGTGATGTTGGATCGCGTCGTTGGGCCGGCTGTCCTGCGGTTGGGCCGAATCGGCGATCTGTTGCAGGGCTCCCCGCCAGTCTTCGTCTCGATAAACCCAATGAGTCGCGACGCTGGGATGGATCGAACCTTGCGACCAGACGATGGCAGCGAGGGAGGGGATTGCGATGAGAGGGGCAACCCATCGGGAGTGTGAATGATGGCGAAGCGATGCAATCCAGCCTCCCAGGCTGATGCAGCCGAGTGGCAGGCCTGCGATGAGGTAGCGACGTTGCCAAATCGGAACCCCGCCCCATTCAGACAGAAGCATTGCTGAGATGACAGAAGTCAGCAAAACGCCAAGCAGAAGGAGCGCGAAGGAGGTTGTCCGGTCACGGGAAATGATGGGTTTGGAAGCGGTCGTGACGCAGGCACGGGGCGGCTCGGGAGATGCAGGGGTTGGCAAGATTGTGAAGCAGAGCAGGACGATGCTGGTCGGAATGATCGTCCATCCCAACCAGGGCCACATCTTCCAAAACGCAAAGATGGAGTTGGGGCGACCGAAAGAGGACCAGGCTTCTCGGCGGTTCCAGATTTCATGTTGGTGATTGGCCAGCAGCAGCCCAGCAAGGATCCACAGTGACAACCAACCGGCGTGACGCCAGAGCTTGCGTTTCCGTTCAGCGGAGTTGTGGCGAGAATGAAACAGGTCGCTGGCCGTCAGGGCCGCGATCAAAGGGGCGAGCGTGATCAGGGAGGTGATGTGCATCAACATCGCGAAAAGCACGCTCGCGTGGAGCCCTGTCCAATCTCGTTTCAGGCCACGATCGGGGAAGGCCCAGAGTCGGGCAGCAAATCCGATTGCGAATGTGCTTCCTAGAATCACCGCGGCGTAGGGCCTCAGTTCAACGCCAAAGAAAGCGGCTTGTCGATCAATCGCCACGGCGATTCCAGCCACCAGAGCCGCGACCAGGCTGCCGTGGTAGCGGAAGGATCCCCAGACGATCAGGGCGGCCGAGAGGCTGACGCACCAGAGACTGGTGAGGCGGGGAAGGACTTCGACGGGGTAGCTCGCCCAGGGTTCAGGCCAGGGGATTTGTTGCCAAGACCACAGCAACCAGAAGTACAGCGGTTGCTGATTGCCCATTTTCGCCCGCGGAGCCACTTCGCTCCAGTCGTCGGCGATGCACCAAGCCGTGTGAAGCTCGTCGATCCAGAAACTCTCCGCCAAAAAGGGCCATCGAAGCACGAAGGTGAGGGCGAAGACTGCGATCACGGCCACCCATTCGATCGCGGAAACGCGACGTTTTTCGGGAAGCGATTGTGCTTCGGCTGATTTCAAAGCGGGTGTGGAAGGACGATTCATGGGCCAAGCCTAGCCCAAGGTTGTTGGCTCGGTAAACTGACAGGCTAGCTTTCTCGGCTGCATGAAGTGGTGAGCGGGAAAAAAGTGTCAGGTACCTTTTGTGCGAAGCACCCAGTGGGCCGTTCCGGCAAAAGGTACCTGACACTTTTTTCCCAGCCGCTTCCAAGTTGGTCGTCCCCTTCCTCCGTTTGTCCCGCGTCGCTGCTGTGCCTGAATTTTCAATCCAAACCGTTGACGCTCGTGATGCCTCCTCAGGTGATGCCGCGAAAACTCTGGCCGCCTTGCGTGAAAAGTTGAGCCCGCGTGGTGACCTGGTCAGCCCTCGAGGTCGCGAATTGACGTTGAAAGTTTTCGGCAAAGCGCTGACGCCCGTCGAAGTCGTCGAAACGATTTGCAACGACGTTCAGACTCACGGCACCGAGGCTTTGCTGCGATACACCAAGGCGCTCGATGGAGCCGAACTGACGGCCGAAACGCTGCGAGTGCCAGAGGAAGACTTGGAAGCCGCCCATGCCGCGGCGGATCCCAAGCTGATCGAGACCATCGGCCGCATTCGCGAAAACATCGCGACGTTTCAATCGGCGATTTTGCACCGCGACGTCACCATCACCCCGCGTCCCGGTGTTTCATTGACCCAGCGATACGTGCCGATTCCAAGGGTGGGAATCTGTGTTCCCGGCGGTGCCGCGGCGTACCCGTCGACGGTGATGATGACGGCGATTCCAGCTCAGGTCGCAGGCGTCGATGAGATTGCGGTGGTCGC
This sequence comes from Rhodopirellula islandica, assembly GCF_001027925.1. Classification (NCBI taxonomy): domain Bacteria; kingdom Pseudomonadati; phylum Planctomycetota; class Planctomycetia; order Pirellulales; family Pirellulaceae; genus Rhodopirellula; species Rhodopirellula islandica. The sequence continues at coordinate 11,728 of NZ_LECT01000041.1, forward strand.
TCCGCCGACCCCGTTTGGTGCGTACAACACCGACATGTTGGCCACCTGTCATGAGTTGGGAATCAAAGAAGTCTATCGTTGCGGCGGGGCTCAAGCGGTCGCCGCGATGGCGTATGGGTGTGATGTCTTGCCCGCCGTCGACAAAATTGTCGGCCCTGGCAACTTGTTCGTGGCCTTGGCGAAGAAGCATGTGTTCGGGACCGTCGACATCGACTCGTTTGCCGGGCCCAGCGAAGTGATTGTGATCGCGGACGATTCCGCGGACGCTTCGTTTGTTGCCTCGGATTTGTTGGCACAAGCCGAGCACTCGCCCGGTTCGGCGATCTTGATCACCTGGGATGAAACGCTGCTGAATCAGGTCAAAACGGAGTTGGCGAAGCAGTTGGAGCAACTGGAGCGTGGCGATTTGGCTCGCGATGCTCTGGCCGATTTCGGAGCCTTGATTTTGGCACGTGACGCGGATCATGCGTGTGTTCTGACGGATTCGTTCGCCCCGGAACACTTGCAGATCGAAACGCGTGAACCGGAATGCTTGATCGCAAAGATCCGGCACAGTGGGGCGGCATTTTTAGGCCACCACACTCCGGTCGCTTTGGGCGATTATGCGGCGGGGCCCAGTCATGTGTTGCCGACGGGAGGCACGTGCCGGTGGGCGGCCGGGTTGTCCGCCAACAGCTTTTTGCGGTCTGGCAGTGTGACTCAGTTCGATCGCTCGGCATTGGAAGTGATCGCACCCGATGTGATCACGGTCGCCGAAAAAGAAGGCCTGACCGCTCACGCTCGCAGCATTTCGATTCGGACCGAATGAGCTGCTGCAAAGCGGGATTTGACATGAGCATTGTGCTTGGCTCAACCAGTCCGTTGGGTCGGTTTTTTCACCGTTTGGGCGGGGCACTTCCCCGCAATTCCAAAATTCGCTCTGGCATTGCCCGTTGAGGAAACGACGTCAGATTGCTACGTTTTTGAGTTGCCATCCACGCACCAATCGCTCATTTTGGCCTCCATATCCGTGATCGCCCCTAACCTCGCATCTCAACTTCCCGACGACCAACGCATTGTCATCACCGGCGTCGGTCTGACTTCGCCCAACGGCAACGACTGGGGTTCCTTCCGCCAAGCTTTGCTGGAAAAACGCAGCGGGGTGCAGCCTTACGAAATCCGCTATTTCGGCGAGACTCTGGCCGGCGTGTGTGACTTCGACGCCAAAAAGTACCAGTCCAAAAAGGACATTCGGCGAGGCACTCGTGCCGGCAGCGTCGGTGTCTACACGGCTCGAGAAGCGGTCGCGCATTCCGGATTGGATTGGGAAAACGTGGACAAGGATCGGGTCGGCATTTACGTCGGCGTGACCGAACACGGCAACGTCGAAACCGAAAACGAAATCCATGTGATCAAAGGGTTCGACTACGACACAAGTTGCTGGTCGCACCATCACAACCCACGCACCGTTGCGAACAACCCCGCCGGTGAAATTGCACTCAACATGCAAATCACCGGTCCGCACTACACGATCGGTGCCGCCTGTGCCGCCGGCAACGCAGGCATCATCCAAGGTGCTCAGATGCTGCGGCTGAACGAGTGCGATGTGGCAATCGCGGGCGGAACCAGTGAGAGCATTCACACGTTCGGGATCTTCGCCAGTTTCAACAGCCAAAACGCGTTGGCGACCCACGCCGATCCGACCCTCGCGTCTCGCCCATTCGATCAAAAACGAAACGGCATCGTGGTTGCCGAGGGCGGGTGCCTGTACACGCTCGAGCGACTCAGTGACGCGAAGGCTCGCGGAGCCGAGATTCATGGTGAGTTGGTCGGTTACGCGATGAACACAGACGCAACCGATTTCGTGTTGCCCAATCCGGAACGCCAGGCCCAATGTGTTCAGAAGGCTCTCAAACGAGCTGGGTTGGAAGCGGACCAAATCGACATCGTCAGCACACACGCGACGGGAACGAACAGCGGCGACATCCAAGAATGTGCCGCTCTGCGAAGCGTGTTTGGAAAATGCGAGAACGTCCGCATCAACAACACGAAGAGCTACATTGGTCACGCGATGGGCGCTGCCGGGGCGCTGGAGTTGGCTGGCAACATGATGGCCTTCCGCGATCAAGTCGTTCACCCGACGATCAATGTGGATGAACTGGACCCCGAGTGCGATTTGCCAGGCTTGGTGCTCAACGAGCCTCAAGAGAAAAAGCAGGTGGATTACATCCTGAACAATTCGTTCGGGATGCTCGGCATCAACTCCGTGGTCATCGTCGGCCGCGTTTGATTTCGGAGTCGTTCCGCCACTCGTCAGGGCTGAGGCGGCATCCCCATTTCAAATTTGCAATTGTCACTTTGCAATTTCAGTGCTTGGCCCTCCCCTCGCTTTGCTCGACCCTCCCAGGGGGAGGGTGAATTGGAACGAGGCGTTTTGTTCCCTGATCGACTGGTCCCTGTGGTCCTGTGGTCCTGGGCCACTTTCCACCTCCCTGCGGCGATCTGTCCCGATTCAATTGAGCGGGGTGCCGCGGGGTGCCCCTTGTGTCGAATCCCATTGCCGTCGAAACTACTCCATCCCGCGGTGGCGGTTGCTCCGCCGTTGGGACACGGACGTTTCTCCTTCCCGTTTCTCTCGCATCCCTGCTTCCTTTCATGACTCCTGCCGATATTCGCCAAGAAATCATCGATATCCTCGACGACATTTCTCCTGATGAGGACCTCGACAACCTGGACGACCAGAAGGCGTTTCGCGAGCAGTTGGAATTGGATTCGATGGACTTTTTGGACATCGTGATGGAACTTCGCAAGCGTCACCGCGTGCAAATTCCAGAGGAAGACTACGGTCATCTCGCCAGCATGCACTCCACGGTCACGTACCTGGAACCCAAGATGAAGGATCTTTGAGAGCTCTCGAGCAACTCGCGACTAGCTTCTAGCCTTTCGCATTCCGATCACTCTCACCCACAAAGCTAGTGGTCTGTCACGACTTGTTTTTAGGGTAGTGGACGAGGCGACGAGTCCTGAACTGGCGTCAAATCCAAGGACTCGTCGCCTCGTCCACTACGATCAACCCTCACTTTTAGCTTTGACAGACCACTAGGGGCTAATCGCTAACAGCTAGCGGCTTTCGAATGTACGACACCATCATCATCGGCGCGGGGATGAGCGGGTTGGCCGCTGGCATTCGGCTGGCCCACTTTGACCAACGCGTTTGCATCCTCGAGAAGCATTACACGATCGGTGGTTTGAACTCGTTCTATCGAATGGGCGGCCGCGATTATGACGTGGGGCTGCACGCGATGACCAACTTCGCTCGCAAGGGCGACAAGAAAGGTCCGCTGGCCAAGCTGATTCGTCAATTGCGGTTTAGTTGGGAAGATTTCAAGCTCGCCGAGCAGAATGGGTCTTCGATTCGATTTCCCGGTGTGGAATTGGATTTCACCAACGACATCGCGATGCTCGAAAGCGAAATCAAGTCTCGCTTCCCCGATCAAATCGATGGCTTCCGCAGTCTGTGTGGTTCGCTGCTCGATTACAGCGACATGGACGGCGACGCGCCCGAATTCATGCGGTCCGCTCGGGAGGTCATGGCGGAGCATCTGTCGGACCCTTTGTTGATCGAGATGCTGCTGTGCCCCCTGATGTGGTACGGCAACGCTCGCGAAAATGACATGGACTTCGGTCAATTCTGCATCATGTTCCGGGCTTGTTACCTGGAGGGTTTCGGGCGGCCTTACAAAGGTGTGCGAGTCATCCTGAAGAACTTGGTCCGCAAGTTCCGGGGCCTCGGCGGCGAGCTCAAACTACGAAGCGGCGTTGCCAACATTCACGTCGAGGACGGCAAAGCCGTTGGGGTGGTGCTGGACGATGGAACCGAGTTGCGGGCCAAGCGAATTCTCTCCTCCGCGGGCACGGTTGAAACCATGCGGATGTGTGACGACATCACCGAACCCGATGTCGCCAAGGCCGGGAAGCTGTCGTTCATCGAATCGATCAGCGTGCTCGATTGCAAACCCAAGGAATTGGGCTTCGACCGCACGATCGTGTTCTACAACGATTCGCCGAACTTTCATTGGGAGCGTCCCGACGATTCCTTGTGTGACGCTCGGACGGGAGTCATCTGCAGCCCGAACAACTACATTTACGACGCGGAAGAAGGCGAGTTGCCCGACGGCGTGGTGCGAATCACCACGCTTGCCAATCATGATTTGTGGTCGGAATTGCCCGAGGAGAAGTACCGGGCGGAAAAGGTGACGCAGTACGACGAGGCGGTTGCCTCGGCGGTTCGCTTCATGCCCGACTTTCGTTCGCGAGTCATCGACACGGATGTCTTCACTCCCAAGACCATCCGCCGCTTCACTTGGCACGACAACGGGGCCGTGTATGGCGCACCGGACAAGCAGCTCGATGGCACCACGCACTTGCCCAACGTTTTCCTGTGTGGGACGGACCAGGGGTTTGTGGGGATCGTGGGAGCAATCGTCAGTGGCATCAGCATGGCGAACCGGCACTGCCTTCAGGTTTGACGGTTAAGGCCGTTCCTGCGTCCTAGGATGCGGTTTTTGGTTGCAGCTTGCCCGTTGAGATCGCGCCGGCATTGACAATTGAGCGTTCGGGCCGCAGGCTTTCAGTCGCAAATTCTTCTTGATTCCCGTGATTTCGGGGTCTTTGTCCTGACGAGGTTGGAATGCCCAGCGAAACTGCCGCGATTGTCTACACGCACACCGACGAAGCCCCCGCCCTGGCGACTCGTTCGTTGCTGCCGATCTTGAGAGCGTTCACCAACGGCAGTGGCTTGTCGTTTGAGACCAAGGACATTTCCTTGGCCGCGCGAATTTTGGCCGGTTTTGCCGACCGTCTGCCAGCAGACCAGCAGGTGCCTGATGCGCTGGCGGAGCTCGGCGAGTTGGTCACTCAACCGCAAGCCAACGTGATCAAGTTGCCCAACATCAGCGCTTCGATCCCGCAGTTGGTCGAAGCGATCACGGAACTGCAGGCTCAAGGGGTCGCCATCCCTGATTTCCCTCAGGACCCTCAAACCGACGAAGAAAAGTCGGTTCGTGCGATCTACGCCAAAGTCCTTGGGAGTGCCGTCAATCCGGTTCTTCGCGAAGGCAACTCCGACCGCCGCGTTGCCGCCCCGGTCAAAGCCTACGCTCAGAAGAACCCGCACTCGATGGGCGATTGGTCAGCCGATTCGAAGACGCACGTGGCTCACATGAGCGAAGGCGATTTCTACGGAAGTGAGAAATCGGTGATCTTGGATTCCGATGACACTCTGCGGATCGAACATGTCGATTCGGCGGGCAGCGTCACCGTGCTTCGCGACGGACTGAAAGTCGAAGCGGACGAGATCATCGACTCAGCTCGCCTGAGCGTTCGTCAATTGCGAGCCTTCTACGCCGAACAAATCGCGGACGCGAAGTCCAGCGGCGTGCTGTTCTCGTTGCACCTCAAAGCGACAATGATGAAGGTCAGTGACCCAATTCTGTTTGGGCACTGCGTCAGTGTCATGTACGACCGCTTGTTCCAAGAACACGGCGACGTGTTGACTGCCGCGGGCGTTGACACGGATCAAGGTCTCGCTTCGGTGTTTGCCAAAGTTCAGGACCTGCCAGCGGATCAGCGGGCATTGGTCGAGGGAACCTTGGTCGAAATCCAAGCCGGGTTGCCTGAAATCGCCATGGTCGATTCGGACAAAGGCATCACCAACTTGCATGTGCCCAGCGACGTGATCATCGACGCATCGATGCCCGCCGCGATTCGTGCCGGTGGCAAGATGTGGGGAGTGGATGGCAAACTGCACGACATGAAAGCGGTCATTCCCGATCGTTGCTACGCGGGCATTTACCAAGCCACAATCGAGGACTGCAAAGCCAACGGGAAGTTCGACGTCACCAAGATGGGCAGCGTCGCTAACGTCGGGTTGATGGCGAAAAAGGCCGAGGAATACGGTTCTCACGACAAGACATTCCGCGTTCCCGCCGACGGCAAGGTTCGCGTGGTCACATCGGCCGGCAAAGAGTTGATGAGTCACGACGTCGAGAAGGGTGACATCTGGCGTGCCTGTCAAACCAAGGACGTCGCGGTGAAGGACTGGGTTCGTTTGGCGGTTTCGCGTTCACGTGCCACCGGAGCTCCCGCCATCTTTTGGCTGGACGAAAAACGGGCTCACGATCGCAACCTGATCAGCAAGGTCAACGAGTACCTGAAGGATCACGACACCGCTGGATTGGACATTCAAATCTTGGAACCTGCCGACGCGACCCGCCACGCTTGTGGTCGCGCTCGTGAAGGCCAGGACACGATCAGTGTCACCGGCAATGTGCTGCGTGATTACCTGACCGACCTGTTCCCGATTTTGGAACTCGGGACCAGTGCCAAGATGCTGTCAATCGTTCCGTTGTTGGCGGGTGGCGGCATGTTTGAAACCGGGGCCGGTGGATCGGCTCCCAAGCACGTCGAACAATTCGTCAGTGAGAATCACTTGCGTTGGGACTCGCTCGGTGAGTTCCTCGCCTTGGCGGTTTCGCTGGAAGATCTGGCTGAAAAAACGGGCAACGAAGAGTACGCGGTCTTGGCCAAAACGCTCGACGTCGCCACAGGGCGGTTCTTGGACAACGACAAATCACCATCGCGAAAGGTCGGCGAGCTCGACAACCGCGGCAGTCATTTCTACTTGGCGTTGTACTGGGCGGAAGCCTTGGCCCAATCCGAGCATGAAGGTTTGAAAAACCGTTTTGCACCGATTGCCAAGGCCTTGTCCGAAAACGAAGCCAAGATCGTTGGCGAGCTGAATGATGCTCAGGGCGTGGAGATCGATCTGGGAGGCTACTACCATCCCGATGAAGCAAAGGCCAGTGCCGCGATGCGACCCAGCCCAACGCTCAACGCCATCATTGACGGTCTGGCTGGTTAAGGGCTGGCGTTCTCTGGTGGGCCCCTCCGCACGGACGACGGCCTTCCAGGTCCGTCGCCGAACCGCGTCTGCCTCGTACGATGGTCTTCCAAGACCGTCGAAGCCCCTTCGTTCGTCATCCCTCTTTTCGCACGTCCAACTCCCACCATGCCCGTCGATCCCGCTCCCGTCCTCCAGTACATCAATGGCTTTCGCTTTTCGAAGGTCATGTTTGCCGCAGTTGAATTGGGCGTTTTCGATCGCCTGGAGGAGCAACCGCGATCGGCAGCTGATTTGGCGACGGAGCTCAAGTGCGAACCCGCCGCGATGAACCGCTTGCTCGATGGCTTGGTCGGCATGCAATTGCTCTCGCGTGATTCGCAGGTGTATCGCAACACGGAACTTGCTTCGGAATTGTTGACAACGGCCAGCCCCAACCGGATGACCGGCTACATCCAATTCAGCAACGATGTGAGCTGGAAGTTGTGGTCACATTTCGAAAACGCGATTCGCGAAGGTTCGCATCGTTGGAAGGATGCTTACGGTTGGGACCAACCCATCTTCAGCAGTTTCTTCGCGGATGAAGCTGCCATGCGAGAGTTCTTGATGGGCATGCACGGCTATGGCGTGATCAGTTCACCCAAGGTCGTCCGCGCTGTGGATCTTTCCCCGTTCAGGCACTTGGTGGATCTTGGCGGCGCGACCGGGCACCTCTCGATCGCCGCTTGTGAAGCTTACGAGTCGCTGACCGCCACGGTGTTTGATTTGCCGGATGTGATTCCGTTGACCAAGGAAATTGTCGCGCAGTCATCGGTGGCGGATCGCATTGACGTGGTGGGAGGGGACTTCTTCGGCGACGATTTGCCCGAAGCAGATTTGATGTCTTTGGGTCGCATCTTGCACGATTGGTCCGATGAAAAAATCGATCGTTTGCTCGCAAAAATTTATGATCGTTTGCCTGATGGCGGTGGTTTGCTGCTCGCAGAAATTTTGATCCAAGAGGATCGTGGCGGGCCGGATTGGGGACAAATGCAAGACCTCAACATGCTGGTCTGCACCGAGGGTCGCGAGCGAACACTGGCCGAATACGAAGCCATCATGCGCCGCGCTGGTTTCCGCGAGGTCACCGGGCAAGTCACCGGCGCACCCGTCGATGCGGTGCTGGCCATCAAGTGACCTGCATCAATCGCATCCGAATTCTGACGAATCTGGATACGGAAAATGCTTGTGCCGGAACATCGGTTCCAAGCACATGGGCAGGATTTGATTGGACACAGGAGGCGTTGGGCGTCACCCACCATTCATTGCAATCGCTTGGGGCGTCGAGACTTGGCACCACCGCCGACAGAGCGAAGAACACGCATTCTCCAAACGCTGGTTGTTGCTGCAATCGGTCAGCAGGAATGATCGGGTAGAAACATGTGAGCCGTTTGGGCGTTAGCCCCGGTTGTACGTGGGAGCAACAACGCTTTCCGAAACAGTCCAAATGCCGAAAGACTCCTGCCGACCTGCTCAGCCCGCTCCTCCGCTAAAATCAGCCCACCAAACCCCGTCTCCAAGCACGGACGACACCCTGTCTTCCAGAACTCCGTTGTGTGACTCAGCCGAAATGCCGCGCAATCCAAAAACACCGGCAAAAGACTTCTTCACAGGTGTGGCATGGCTCGCTGGCTTTGGGCTTTTGGTTCTCCTGCTGTGGTTTGTTGCGTTACTCGTAATTGCAGCGTTGATTTTCTTCGGGCTGACTGCTTTCACCAACTGGAATCTCGGTGCCCGCATTGGCTTCAGCCTAATTTCAGCATTCATCACCATGAAGGTTCTCGGCTTCATCTCGGCCACTCTCGACTTGATACCTGAAGCTTGGATCGAAGGCAAAAAGAAGACGAAGCCTTGTCCCGAATGTGGCAAGAATCTGCGTGCAGTGCTTGCGCAACAATGTATGCATTGCGGCGCTGACTGGCATTCCTAAAGTCGTGCAACATGGTTCTAGCGCTAGTACCTTCGCTCTTTCGCAACGGGCGTTTGCGTCGGTACAATCACTCGCGATTCAACTCCACTGCTTTGATTGGGGCGGTGTCGTCCAGACCTTCCGTTGTACGTCCCAGGTTTTCGATGAATGCAACCGCTCACTTGGTGTTTGACCGCGCGTATTACGAATCCAACTACGATGCTTGGCTCCGGCATCGAGCCAAATTGCGCCCGTACGCGGTGTACCTTTCGCTGACCCTGCTGGCTTTCGGCGTTATCATGGCTTTCGGCGTTATCATGGCTTTCGCGTTTTCACGGCAATGGCTTGTTGGCGTGTCGTTCGCCTGCGCTGGCACCTACGAACTCGTCGAGGCGCTGACTCACAAATCACGCTGGATCAACGCTCGAGTCAAGGCAACCCGTGAGAACAAAACCGTTGAAATTCAGCTCTCGGAGACTGAACTGACAACGACCTCTTCGGTCGCGCATGGAACGATCTCGGTTGACGCATTCTCCGACATCATCCCTGCGCCTGACTGTGTGTTTTTGATTCCCGAATCGGGTGGATCCATCTTCATTCCCGCAGCGACCGTCGAACCGACCGATGCGTTTCGACCGTTGGTGGATGCGTGGATGGCAGCGCGTAGCGGCGAATAACGATTTGCGATTTTCGGGGCATCAATGTGCGAGCCTAAATCAAGTCGTTTGGCGACCGACTGAGATCGACTGTTCTGGCATTCTGCCGGTTTCATGCGTGTGCCCTTCGTGCGGACGAGTGTTCTCCTGAGACGTTGCTTCTCGTGTGCCTTGGTTGAGGAACTGTGCCGCCGTGTTGTTCGGGCGATGATTCGAGTGCCGAGTTCGCTGGCGCGTAGGAAGTCACTTGTTGTGGACCCAGTTTCGGTCGTGCTTGATTTCTGCGCGCATTGGAATGCTCGGATACAATCGCTGCTTCGTGGGGGACCGTTCCAGCTTGGCCGGCCCTGGGGAATTCCTCATTGGTTTCGAAATTCAATTGAGCGTTTGGATGAAGTGGCAGTTGGCATTGATTGTGGTGGTGTCGCTGGGATGCCTCCTTTGGGAACCTTTCGAGGAGGATCGCCACCAGAGTGAGTTGGACGGTGTGAGTTGGGTCTCGGATCAGGACGATGTTTCACCGTGTGGCGTCTTCAGTGATTTGAAGGCGTTCCCAGGGGCCCAGGGATTCGGTGCTACCACTGCTGGCGGGCGAGGTGGTGCTGTTTTGACCGTTGAAAACCTGAATGATTCGGGGCGAGGGTCTCTTCGCGAAGCGGTGGAAACAAAAGGTGCACGGTTCGTCGTCTTCTCCGTTTCCGGCACGATTGAATTGGAGACTCCGCTGAAGATCACAGAGCCGAACATCACGATCGCGGGCCATTCGGCGCCGGGTGGTGGCATCGCACTCAAGAACAGTGATTCCAACACTGGGCCGTCGTTTGTGGTGAATGCCAGTGAGGTGGTCATTCGGTATCTTCGCGTTCGACCAGGGCTGGCGGCACCGAGTACATCGGTCGACGCCATCTCGATTCTGGGTGGCAAGAACATTGTCATCGCGAACAACTCGTTCAGTTGGGCGGTCGATGAAAACGTCAACCTTTGGTTCGACGCCACGGATGTGACTGTCCAGCACAACATCATCTCAGAAGGCATTTGGGACGGGAATCACACTCAGCGTGGCTTGCACAGCAAAGGTTTGTTGAGCGGTTTGGAAAACGTGCGTGTTTCAGTGCACCACAACCTGTTTGCCCACAACGACGATCGCAACCCGCGTCTGACGGGGCTGGGGAAGAACGAAGTCGTCAACAATGTCATCTACAACTACTATCAGGTGGGAACCAATTTTTCGATTGGTGTCGGATTCCAGGCCAACCTGATTGGCAATGTCTTTCTCCCAGGCAAGCAGCATCGCGAACACCGTTATCCCATCGTGGTTGGTGGTCAATTGGTGGAGAAAGCAATATTTGTGAGGGACAATTTGAGTCCACGGCGGTCCACGGGAACCGAGGATGAGTGGCTGAATGTTGGTTTCAATGGTGTCATGGGTGATGGGGCGTACAACGGAACCTTGCTCGATGAGTCGGTTCGTGCGGGGACGCCCTTTGAGATGAGCGCGGTGCCGGTCACTCTGGAACCAGCCGAGACGTTGGTTGAGCGATTGTTGCCGATTGTGGGAGCAACCTTACCGAGGCGTGATGCCGTGGATGTTCGAGTTGTCAGCGATGTTCGAAACAAGACGGGTGTGATGATCAACGACCCTGCTGAAGTGGGCGGATGGCCGGCACTGGAGCCAGGCACGGTGCAAGATCGTGATCGTGATGGGATGCCCGATGCCTGGGAACTCCAGCATGGTCTGGATCCCGACGATTCTTCCGACGCGATGCAGGACATGAATGGCGACGGCTATGTGAACCTGGAGCAATACCTTGAGTGCCTGGTGTTCGAGGAGATCTCGCGACGCAAGTTCACTCGACCAACGCAATGACGATGAGTGTGTCTCTGTTGGGGCGTGGTTTGGGGGCGTATGCTTCTCAGTGTTGTGGTCAATGTTCCGACCTTTTCTGTACCCAGAGTCGCAAGCATGTTGAGGGGGAAGCCGATGCAAACCATCCGAGTGGAGGAAACCGAGGGAGAAGTATTTCCGGCGGGTCGTCGCAGTTGCATTTTGGGGGGGCCGCGAGGGTTGCCCGTGGAGCAATTTGCGGTGGGCCATTCGACTCTTTTTCCCCAAGGCGCGATTCCAGAACACGCTCACTCGAACGAGGAGGTCTACGTCGTTCTTGCGGGACGCGGCGAGATGCGAGTGGGAAATGACGTGAGACAGGTTGCTGCGACCACCGCCATCTACATCCCATCCAATGTCCCGCACAGCTTGATCAATGACAGCGATGAAGATTTGGTGGTGATGTGGATGTACGCACCAGGCGGGGTGGTCGGTCATTGGGAAGATGAGCGAGGCGGTCGGCCAGCGTGATCTTTTTGAATCTGGCCGGATCGTTTGGTGAAGTCTGAGCCAGGGGAACTGAATAGGAGTAGGATACGGGGCCCACATCACGACTTGGAGAGATCAAATGACAAAGACTGTTGCGTTGGTTGTTGCGTTCGCCGGAGTGCTCACATGCCAAGTGGCGAGCGGGCAATCGAGTTTGGAGTTGAGGCTTCAGTCGCAATCCAAGTCAGATGCCGGCGAGTTTGTCATGCAACATCAGAAGGAGTCATGGAAGGCAGCCGAAACCGCCATCATCGTTTGCGATGCCTGGGACTATCATCATTGCTTCAATGCGGTCGGTCGTCTGAATGAAATGGCGCCGACAATGAACAGGGTGATCGCGGAAGCACGGCGGCGCGGTGTGACGATCATTCATTCACCCAGCGATTGCGTCGATTTTTACAAAGACAGTCCGGCTCGAAAGCGTGCGGTCATTGCGCCTGCCGCGACAAACCTGCCCAAGGAGATCGAGTCGTGGTGCTACACGATTCCCGCGGAGGAAGATGCCGAATACCCGGTCGATCAGTCGGATGGCGGCGAAGACGATGATCCCAAAGAGCACGCCGAATGGGCAGCGAAGCTCGAGTCGATCGGCCGTGATCCGAAACGGCCTTGGCAACGGCAGCTGGACACGATCGAAATCGACGAATCCGTGGACTTCATCACGGACCAAGGTGACGAGGTTTGGAATGTCTTGGAATCCAAGAACATTGACAACGTGATCCTGCTAGGTGTTCACACCAACATGTGCGTGCTTGGTCGCCCGTTTGGACTGCGACAAATGGCTCGCAACGGAAAAAAGGTTGTGTTGATGCGAGACATGACGGACTCGATGTACAACCCAATGATGTGGCCCTACGTCAGTCACTTTGAAGGGACCCGGCGAGTGATCTCTCACATCGAGCGATACGTTTGTCCAACGATGACAAGCGATCAGCTTATCGGTGGTGAGCCGTTTCGTTTCAAGGGTGACGAGTGAAAGCCAGTCACGGATCCGAATGGAATTTGTCAGCCGGTTTGTTGTTAGGTGCAATTGTTCAATTCCTGTCCGGTGACCCACTCGATGTCTTTGGCGTTGCGTCATGATCCTGGCGACTCAGTGAATTGAGCGGGAATCGGTTTCGGCCATTCTGGCCTGCCGTGAACGTCGAGGTTTTCCCCGTTGCCATGTTGGCCAGTGCGGACGAAGGAGTCGTCCGGGAGTTGGGACATGTTTTGCCGAACAATGCAAGCGAACTGTCGATTCAGCCGGCCTTCGATTCTTTATGTGAGCCGTGAGCCGTTTGGACGTTGGCCCGGTTCTGTGGTGGTGGAACCCAGTCCAACGCCCAAACGGCTCAGCAAATCAACGCTCCCTGGCCGTCGGGTGCCGTGGACCGGCGGTCATCTGTCCTACCCACTTGCGTTAGGAACGCTTTGCGCGAAGCACCGCAAGGGATGCTTCTGCATAGGTAATTGATCGTTCCTTCTCGACCTCTCTTATTGACGACAGGTGGGGCTTCTTCCCCCAACGATTAGACTATCGATTCATGAGGTTCTTGATTTCCAACGATGGGTAAATGCTTGACGGATTGCAGGATGCACCTAGGATTTCATGAGAGTTTTGTCTTTGGCGGAAGGCAAAAGAATTCAATGGGAACGAGCCGCACTGATTCTGTCAGGTGGTTGCTTTTTCCCCTGTTGTTCATTTCTTATGCTTCCGAGAGTATTGATGAATCTTCGTTCAAGACACCGAAGTGAGGATGGTTTTACCTTAGTCGAGCTGTTGGTGGTAATTGCCATCATTGGGGTGCTCGTCGGTCTGTTGTTGCCAGCGGTTCAAGCGGCTCGAGAGGCTGCAAGGCGAATGAGTTGCAGCAACAATATGAAGCAGTTGGGGCTGGCGTTGCACAACTACCACTCTGCTTACAATCGTCTTCCACAGCAGCGTGGCGGGACGAGCAACGTCAACGACACGTGGCCTCCAGGGACTTACGAGGGGCACAATAATTTGCAGCTCAGTTTTTTGGTGGGTGTTTTGCCCTTCATTGAACAGCAAGCTTTGTGGGAGCAGATCAGCAATCCGTTGGCGGTCAATTCTGACGGAACGGTCAGGTCACCTTCGTGGCCAGCCATGGGACCTGTGGTTGATAACCGACCGCTGTATCCCCCATGGGTCACCGAATTGTCGGCGTTGCGATGTCCGAGCGATCCCGGCAGGGGAGCACCAGCGTACGGCCGGACAAACTATGCAGCGAACCAAGGCGACACGATTTACAACAGCAACGGGATCTACGCTGCTTGGAATAACTTTCAGACTCCGGCAGGTTGGCCCAGTCTCAAGGGGACGTTGCGTGGTTTCTTCAATGCGCGTTCCTCAACCAAGTTCCGAGACATCTTGGATGGTTTGTCGAACACGATCATGCTCGGTGAAATCGCGACGGACTTAGGTGATCGTGATGCTCGAACATCGACCACTCAGGAAGCCAACGGGTTGCGAGTTCCCAACACGGCGCTCGCCTGTCGTTCATCGCTTGATCCCGAACGGCCATCGTTTTGGAGTGCTGCTGTGCAGACTCCAGCGGATGCGGACTCGACGAATGGGCCTCGTTTTGTACGTGGTTTCCAGTGGTCCAACGGATTTCAAATCCACACGGGCTTTCAGACGATCTTGCCGCCCAACAGTGAGATCTGTCAGGAGGCACCGGTTGGAAATTGGATGAGCACTTACGACCAGTCCGGAAACTTCACTGCATCCAGTCGTCACCAAGGTGGTGTCCATGTTGTCATGGGGGACGGGGCGGTCAAGTTCATCACGGAGTCCATCGAGGCAGGGAACTCCGACGCAAAACCTGTCGATCCCTGGCAGACCCAAGGGGTCGGCAGCCCGTTTGGGCTATGGGGAGCACTGGGAACCAAGGCCAACGGCGAGATCGTCTCACTTGACTGAGAACGTTTGGTCTGTTCGTTCCTGATCGCGTTTCCAGGAACATGTATCTGAATCAATCCGTCCGGCGTTGCTGTTGGTTCGCTGGCGGATTTGTGCTTTGCTGTTATCTCATTTTTTGGCATCCTAATATGACACGTACATTCATCGGCTTGATCATGACTCTCGCTTGCCTCTCACTGGCAGGCTGCGGTTCCGAGAACAAAGCGGAGGTCATCTTTGACGCGGGCGAACACGCGAAGACGACGGCGTCTCCAGAGGAAGTCCAAAGGAGAATGGCGGAAGCGATGGCTGGGGCCGGCAAAAGCGGCAAAGCTCGTGGTGCAGAATTGAAAGCGGAAGCCTCCAAAAAATCGGAGTGATTTCATTGGTTGCCGCCAGTTTCGTCTTTGAGGAGGCTGGGGGTTTTCCTTCCTTGTGGGAAGGCTTGATCGATGAGGGAACGTTCAGAAACGACTTCGGTCCTTTCCAAATGATCGCGGAAGGAACAGAGGCCGTTTGCGCCACTCCGCTAAGACGAAGTCAATGATGAGTGATTCCTAAGCAGGTCGGCAGGAGTCTTTCGGCATTTGAAATGTCTTGGCAAGCGTGGTTGCTTCCACGTACAACCGGGGCCAACGCCCAAACGGCTCACATGATTATGCCCGATCATTCCTGCCGGCCTGCTTAAGTGTCCTCAAGAAGTTCAAAAGAACGTCTGCCATAGGGTTTGCCATTGATTTGCAAGGTGATCGCGTGGCGTCCGGGGTAAAGTTTGTAGGTGGTCGCGTTGGCGTGAAGCCGATGGCGTTTGGTCAGTGCGATCACTTCTGCCTTGTTGACTGAAAGACTCTTGAGTTTGTGGACTTTGGGAGCCGTGGTGCCGTTGGCTTTGACGAAGTCGATGACATAATCGATCATCAGTGCTTCGGATCTTTTGGCGGTGATGGAAAACGAGAATTCGATCGTGTCGCCCGGTTGGAGTTCGGCTTTCTTCAATTCAAAGTCCGAGACTTCGATTTTCGGGTCGTGTCGATACCCCAGAAACTTCAACGCTGGCGAGTGTCCTTGTTTGATCAGTGTTCGCAAAGCGTGGCGATTGATCCAATCGAGCTCTTGGGGAGATTGCTTCTCCGCGGATTTCCAATTGCGAAGGGTTTGAAGGACGAGTTCTGGGTGTGATTTCGAGATGTCGTTGAGATGGTTGGCGACTGACCGTGTGACGTAACGCGTCGCATCCGCGTGCAGTGTGTCAAGGAATGGCAGTGGCGTGGTGACATCGATGCTCAAGCGACGCGACCAGGGCAATTTCGGCCGGGTGCCTTCGCTGACCAAACGCCGGACGTGGTAGTTCGAGTCAGTGGACCATTGGGACAGTTCGGTCAGCGTTGACTCAGGATGAGCGTCGAGGAAGGCACGAATGCTGTCTTCCATCGAAAACCGCATCGTGATGGCTTTGAGTGTTTTCAGCGAGTTCCGAAGATGCTTTCGTTCCAGGCCGTTGCGAACAACGTATTCGCCAAGCGGAGCCAGGATGAAGTCACCAAAGTCGTTGTCTGCGAGTTGGGGATCCAGTGGCGGCGGCAACGCCTCGCGAATCTGTTTGGCTGCGGTGGGGAAATCAACGGCGAGGTGTTTCTCGAGCACGACCGCAATGTGCGCAATGCGTTGTTTCAGTTCGAGGTCTTTGAGGCCATGCATGCATTGACGAGTGAACGCTTTGCCATCGAAGTTGCAGTCGGAGGCTTGGAAGAGCCCGCTCAAAAAGTCGATGCGGTCACGATTGAAGAGTTGGTCCTTGAGGCTGAACCCGCTGCCGGTAGTCGATTGGCTCATGGCAGTGCTTTGGTCGTGTTGGTTGCGGAAGACTGTTCGGTCGGGAGAACGTCGAAACCCGCCAGATCAAGCTGGTGTGTGGTTGACGCGGTGGTTCCAATGCTTGCGAGCCTTTCTCGTCGCAAAAGTTCTCGTTTTCGTGACAGCCCCCAGCGAAAGCCGGAGTCCTTGCCGTCCGAACGCACGGCGCGGTGACAGGGGATGGCCAGGGCGATTTGATTTTGACCGCACGCAGAACCCACCGCGCGGCTGGATCCGGGGGAGCCGATTCGGTCGGCCAGTTCGCGGTAGGTGATCGTTTCGCCGGGCTTGGTTTGCGCGAGAGCGGTCCAGACTTGCTTCTGAAATTCGGTGCCATGGAGTTCCATGGGAAGGCGAAGAGGCTCTGCCGGCTGTTCGATGAATCGTATGACCGCGGCCAGTTCGGCTTGAAACGCTGCATCGGTTTCAACCGGTTTTTGTTTTGGATGTGCAGTCGCCAGTTCAGCGAGCATCGAAGCTCGGTTGTCACCGAGAGAAAGGAAGCTCACGCGGACGCCAACGTCAGCAATGTTGCTACCGGCGATCAAGACTTGCCCGAGCGAGCAGGCACCTGTTGCGAAGATCAGATGCGAATCGCTTGCTCGCTGTTGGGCGGATGAGTGCGTCATTGATTGCCGGCGACTGGGTGGGGCGTGGAGGATTCCTCGGAGATTGAAAGTTGTTGGGCGGCCCAGTCGGCGGCGATGGTTCCGATTTCACCCGCGAGCGAATTGACGGAACCTTTCCCATTGGGGTGAACGCGATTGCTGAGAAAGATGACCGACAGTTTCAGCTCTGGATCGATCCACAGGGCGGTGCCGGTGAATCCACCATGTCCGAACGCAGCGTCGGTCATCGATTTGCCTCGGTTGGAAGAGTACGCAGAGCGTTTGTCCCAGCCTCGGCTTCGGAATTGAATTTGGTCGGCTGATTTGCCCGGAACTTCGATCGGCGAAGTCATGGCCTCGAAGGTTGCCTTTGAGAACAAACGCACCTGGTTGGTTTGAATGGCGTCGTTCGTTTGCCCAGCGTTGACCATCGCGTTCGCGAACCGGGAAAGGTCGTCTGCGGTGCTGAACAATCCTGCGTGACCAGCGACTCCGCCGAGGGCGTAGGCGCGCGGGTCGTGAACCTCGCCTCGCATCCAGTGTCCCTCGCGTTGTTGAGTGGTGGCGCATCGATCATCGTTCTCACCAGTTGATCGATAGCCAGTGTCGTTCATTTGGAGGGGGGCAAAGATTCTTTTCTGGGTGAATTGGTCCAGCGGCATGCCTGAGACTTGATGGACGAGTTCACCCAGCACCAAGAAGCCGACGTCGGAGTAACGAAAACGTGTTCCAGGTGGACTGCGAAGTTTTTGCGACATCAGGTTGGCGATCGATTCCGCGTGCGTGCCTTGGTAGTCCGACATGCCATTGTCGGGGATCAATCCGGAGGTATGAAGCAAAAGGTGTTCGATGGTGACCGACTGTTTGTCATGGACGGCGAATTCTGGCAGGTATTCGCTGACGGGGGCGGTGAGCGACAGTTTGCCTTCGTCGGCGAGGATCATCACGCTGGTGGCGGTTGCGATGGGTTTGGTCAGCGACGCCAAATCGAAGACCGTGTCGACGGTCATCGGCTTTCGTTGCGGTTCGAGCTCGCGGTTTCCGAAGGCCGCTTGGTAGATGGTTTGGCCGCGAAAATTGACTGACACGACGGCACCGGGGCATTTCTGGGCTTGGATGCCGTCCTGGACGAGCTGTGCAACCGTGCTGGCTGGGAAGTCCTTGCTGGCGGAAGAGTCTTCTGCAGAAACGGTTGCCAAGGTTGCGATTGCCAAGGGCATCGCGACCGCGAGGCGGGCAAAGAGTTGGTTCATGGTGTGGAGAGTGAATGGGGGGAGAGGAAGAATCGGCTGCGTGACAAAGAATCTGATTCGGTGATAGTTTACAATGACGCGTCCGATGAAATCGAGTCGATCGGTTCGGTTCATCCGTTCGGCGGAAATTGCATCGCAGCAGGTGTTGGAACGTGCCGCATTTTTTCGTTGCGATTGCCTCGGTCAGAAATGTTCTTCTGCGGTATGACGCCGAAGCGTTCCTGATTTTGCCCACCCAATGCGTCGCCTGACGCCCCTCCTAACCCTCTCACACTCTAGATCGAGTCCGCATGAATCGTGTTGTCATGGCACCTTGCCTCGCGTTTGTCGCTTGTTTGTTCGTCGTCACTGCATTGTCTCAACGAAGTGCCGCGGGGAACTCACCGCCCAACATCGTCGTGGTTTTGGTGGATGACATGGGGTTTTCGGATCTGGGGTGCTATGGAGGTGAGATTGAAACGCCGAACATTGATGCCTTGGCAGCGGATGGATTGCGGTTCACTCAGTTTTACAATTCGGGGCGTTGTTGCCCAACGCGAGCGAGTTTGATGACGGGCTTGCATCCTCATCAAGTTGGGATCGGTCACATGACCGCTCCTCCTGGCAAAGTGTTGAATGCTCCGCCCGCCTACCAAGGGCATTTGAATGAAACGTGTGTGACGATTCCACAAGTGTTGAAGTCGAAGGACTATCACACATTCATGACGGGGAAGTGGCACCTGGGGCATGTCAATCAGAATGATTGGCCGATGCAACGAGGTTTCGATCGCTTTTATGGTGGCATCAGCGGCGCGTTCAACTATTTCAAACCAGGCGGTGATCGTGGGATGACTGATGGCAACCAATCTGTGCAAACGGAAGATGGCTTTTACGCGACGGATGCGTTCACAGACATTGCTTGCCAGTACATCAGCGATGCGGCGCGGGCGGACGACAAACCGTTCTTTCTATACTTGGCTTACAACGCACCGCACTGGCCGTTGAATGCGAAGGTCAAGGATTTTGAGAAGTATCGCGGTCGCTACAAAGATGGTTGGGAAGCGTTGATGAAGAAACGCTTTGCGAAACAGCGCGAGATTGGTTTGTTCGATGAATCCGTGCAACCAGCACCGCATGTGGGGCCAGCTTGGGATTCACTGAAGGAAAAGAAACGAGACGATTTGGATGCGATCATGGCGGCGTATGCCGGATGCGTGGACAACATCGATCAGAACATCGGCAAGTTGGTCGCTCATTTGAAAGCGGTCGACCAATACGAGAACACGTTGATTCTGTTCTTGTCTGACAATGGTGCTTGTCAGGAAGGCGGGCGATTGGGATTTGGCGATGAGAAGATGGTCCGCAATCCTCCTTTGGAAACGACCAACGGGGTGCGTCAAGGCTTGGCATGGGCAAACGCGAGCAACACCCCGTTTCGTTTGTACAAGCACTTTTTGCACGAAGGCGGAGCCAACACGCCGTTGATTGCTCATTGGCCTGCAGGCATTCCGGAAGCACGCCGCAATTCCTTTGTGCGACAACCGGCCTATTTGCCAGACATCATGGCGACGTGTGTGGATCTTGCTGACGCAAAGATGCCTGGTGATGTTCCGCCGTGCCAAGGCAGTTCGTTCGCGCACTCGCTCACAGGAGATTCTGAACGAGCGAAGGGGCCCATTCATGACACGCCGATTTTCTTCGAGCACGAAGGAAACGCGGCGATGCGAGATGGGGATTGGAAACTGGTCCGCGAATACCAGAAGCCTTGGGAGCTCTACAACATTGCGCGAGATCGGACGGAACTGGATGATCGGTCGACAGCGGAGTCCGATCGGCGTGATCGAATGATTTCGGCTTGGGAAGCTTGGGCGACGGAGACGAACGTCCTGTTCCCTGAGCGGTACAACATGTATCAAGAGTTAAAGAAGCACGAGTAGAATCAGGCCTCACCGCTTCGGCCAATCCACCGGTGAAAGTCAACCGGCTATGCCTTTGTTGGATGTCGACTTGCTGACACGCAACGCGAACCGATTCCAATGATCCGCCGGTTGCGTGTCGTGCTCGTCGAGTTCTTCCCAAAGCTATCTGGAGCGGTTCCTGAAGGTGTCGTCTCGACCGCTGAAGAATGGATCGACTAGGTCAGGACGCAGCGAATGTCCCAGGCTCTGGTTGCCACGGCCGGGTTGCTCGTTTCCAGAGCCGATTCCGGGACGTTGACCCAAGCCTGATCTTTGGTCCGATTTCGATTGTGGTCCGGGTTCTGATCGTGGGCCGGAATCGGAACCATGGTCAAAGCCTTTGGGGGAGTTGTCTTGATCCATTGTTGGGTCGTTGTCGTCGACGCTGATTGAGAAGTCGATGTTCTGCAGATGGACATCTCCGGTTGTGATTGCGACGGCTTCGACAGCGATCGTGGTGGCAACGTCATCTGTTTGTGAAATCACGTGAACTTCGTATTCGCCCGTCCTCAGCCCATCTTGGACATCGAAGCTGTATTGCCCGTCGGCATCGGTTGTCGTTTCCGCAACGATTTCGCCGTCGCTGACCAGCTGAACGATTTGACCAGGGACTCCTTCGGGAGTTCCGCTGTTGTTGGACCTGCTCTTAGCGTTGGAGACGCTTCGATCGCTGGCTTCCGTTGTGACCGTGCCTGAGATCGACGAGCTGAAGAAGAACACGTCGTCTTGGAGATCGGTGAGCTCCGTGTTTCGCTCGACGATGTCAGCCAGTGTGGTGCCTTGAATTTCAGCCAAGGCGGATCCCGAAAACGTATTCTCGTACCAAAATCGATCTGCGTCGCGAAGTCGTTCGAATTGGTCCGTGATGATCGTTTGAAATGTTTCCCCCACACTGCCACCTTCGACGTGGTCTTCGACCAAGCCACCTACCCAGAGATCGATATCGTCAACGGAGCCATAAAGTTGCTCCAGTTTTTCCTGGACATCTGGATCGGAGGTGATGTCAGCGAAGCTTTCAACCGGATCCAGACCGTACGCGACTCGGGTTGTGTTGTAGTCAGACAGCCCGTGATCTCTGCCCCGCTGAATGTTTAGGCTGACCAGGTCGAATCCACCGGAACCGGGAGGGCCAAACAAGAAATTGCGGACGCTGTCGACGACTTGAATGTCCAGTTCCGACGAAGGATCTGCCGCCAGGTACTTGATGATGGAATCGATCCCGTTCTCGGACACAGCCTCTGGATTGGAGAACGCTTGGCTGAGTGGAAGCTCTTCGGCGATCTCGTTCCCTTCGTTGTCGAGGAATTCGACATCATCGCCCAGCAAGCTATGTCCAAATCGGAACGCAGCGGTGGAGAACTCGTTGGCGATCGTTGGATCCACGGACGAGTCATACCCTTGATAGTCACTGAGTACATCTTCGCCGAGGACTGCTGGCAGCCATTCGTTGTAGGTGATCGCTTGCAGTTCAGCGACCACGATCGCCCGAGCCTGCTGGTAGATTTCTTCGTCGGAAAGGGTCGCATCGGCGGCGGCGATTTCTTCCGCGAGTCGATTGTGCTCCCGAACAAACAGCGTTTGGATTGCCGTCAGTTCAATGTTTTCGTTGGCTCGAACGTCTCCTGCGGCAAACAGTTCATCGTCGGGAACGATCCCGGCGTCATTGTCCATCGTCAGCGTTCCGTCCGGGAAGGTTTCTGCATTGTTGAATGGCAGCAAGTCACCTTCGCTGGTTTTCAAGAGACCGCCCGAAAGCGTTCGCAGTGCGGTCGCGGTGGCGTCGTCTGATCCGTAGATCACCGATCCATCAATCCAAGTCGTGATGACGTTGATTTGTTCGCGAGCGGAGTCGACTCCGGTTTCCGAATCGTAGGTCGAGCGAGTCAAGGAGATGGTTTCGGTTCCCGTTCCGAACGGATCGAAGTATTCGTCGCCGATGGGAACCTCGATGTCAAATGACTCTTCGCCCGAAGGAGTGCGAGAGATGTCGTGGTCGATGAACTGACCCCAAACATAAACAAAAGCCGACAGGTCGCGATCGCTGATGAGTTCTTCGTCAGTCGCAAGAAGATTGCTGATCTCACGTGCGCTCGGACGATCTTCGCCGGCGGGTTCTGAAATTCCATCGGCATAGTCGCTGTCGGCAACGCGGGTCAGTTGAGTCCCCGCGGTACCGAGTTCAGTGTTCTCGAGATTGTTGTCCGAACCGTCGATGGACCGATATTCGGTCGGCAAGCCTTCGAGGGTTTCGCTTGGAACATCGCTGGGCAAGTCGGAGGTGTCGTCGCCGGGCAAATCGACTTCATCACTGGTCTCCATCATCTCATCGTGAGCATGATCTCGCCGTCGAACGCTGTCTGTCGTGCCACTTTGGGATTGGCGGTTCATACGATGGATGATGCTCGATGCGTCGACTTGGGAGACAAGTCCGTCATCATTCAGGTGTTGAGGCAGCACGTCGTTTTGAAAGATGTTGGCGGCCAGCAATTGCCGAGCCTCCAGCGACTCAGGTTTTAAACGACGACGAGTTGGCTTGCGTTTGTGTGTCTTCTTCTTGGAGGTGGATGCTTTGCGACTAGAGGCTTGACGGCCCTCGGCCCATCGTCCGAAGAGATTTTCCATGTGTGCACCTGCGTCAGAGAAGTGTGTGGAGAAGGGCCCCAGCTACAAATCCGGCCAATCGCGTAGGGGCTCACTTTAAGAGGGTGAATCGCTCTCACGAGTGTCACGCTCTGGGGCGGAGGAACGACCAGTTCAGCACCCAGCAAACACTCTTCCCGGATGGTGCCAGCCACCTTGACGATCCAGCCACCTTGACGATCCGTGCGAGAGTGGAAGTTGGTTACGTCAGTGGGGCGAGCTTCGCCGGTCCGCCTTCCTCGAGGCTCCACACTCGCGACTGCGGTCGAGTGTGCGCAGCAGAGACGGAACCGTTGTCCCCAACTGTTCCGTCGTCTCATTCACCACGGTGAAGGCCGGTAATTGCTTCGGGCCTGCTCAACCGAAGCAGGCTGCGGCTTGGACCTGGCCTCGGTGGTGGTGGCGGCCGGTTCGTTCGGCATCCGCTTTCATCGATTCAGGACGACCGATGCAGCTGGTTCTGCCAAAGTACTTCTGCCAGTCCCACACCAAGTCTCGCCACATCGAAGCGTCGATTCCGACCTCCGACAGCGTTTGAGCGAGACGCTTGGGCAGCTCAGCGACTCGAACGGCGACGGACTGCGCCGCTGTCCAGTCCAGCAATCGTCTGTAGTCGCTCCAGCGGATGTTCAAGAATCCGCGATCGCTGCTGCGGAGCCCCTTCGTGTGGACTTGCGGTTCGGTGGACAGTTTGGTTTCGTTCAGCGTCAGTGGACTCAACCATTCGTCGCGGCGAATGCGTTTGCCCGATGGATTGCGTCGCTCCGCCCTGCGTTTCTGCTGGAGCACCTCAACCGGTGTTTCTCGGATTTCGCGTCCCGCCTCTTCCGTTGGAATCGGTTTGAGATCAAACGCAGCCGAAGGAATTCGTTCCCCCTTGCGAGCTTCAATCCGGTCGTAGGCACTGGTGTGCGGACTGGTCTCGGCCGTGGTCGATATTGCCGCCCGCACCGGGTTCAGATCCACGTACATGCTGCAGGCGAGCAAGCCGGCTTCATCGACAATTTTCTGTGCCTTGAAGCGTCCCTCCCAAAACCTGCCGGTGCACTCGTCTTGCTTGTTCGCCATTCGGGCAATTGGCTCGGCCAAAGCCCTCATGAACCAGGAGATGTCCGACAGTCGGCAACGGACTTCAGCCAGTCGCTCCTTGTTTCGAACCAGCATCTGAACGTCGTTTTCAGTGGGCTCGGCCAAGTGTTCCTCGAGACGCCGACCAGGGAAGACACGCAGCCAGCGAATCGCCACTTCCTCGTCGCTCCACTGAGCACAGACATCGGGCCGGTTGCGGAGAATTTGATGCATGTGGTTGCTCAGCACCGCGTAGGAAAGCACATCCACAGCAAACACCGAGGCCAGAGCTTCCATCCGCCGGCGAATCCACTCTTTGCGGAACGAGTAATCCTTGCCAGTCACCTGGTCGGCACCTGCGAGGTAGGCCCGTCGCACACATCGCTGGACCACGTGCACGATCCCAACTTCGCTCGCATCGAACTGTTCGCTTCGCTGGGGACGCGGCATGGCTCTGTTCTCCAGGGGAATTGGAAGACAAAGGCATCGTACGCATCGCCCCTGCAAAGTCAAATCAAGGTGGATGGCACCCTATGGACACTATGGACAGATTGTCGGGTTGGTGGGTGGCACCAAACGGAGAGAGGGTGGGTGGCAACCTGCGTTCTTTCAAACCCCGTTCAGGTCGTGTAGAGCGAGTTGAAACGCACGTAGGCCTCGGTCAGATCACTGGCCCAGAAAGACGCCTTGCCCGTCCCGTCGCCGACCTTCAAATCTGCCAGCACCTCAGAATTCGCCTTCATCGCTTGGCTCAATTTCGCGGCGTCGATCGAAAGTGGCGTTCCATTTTCAAACACCATTACACCGTCCATCACGAGACAGGTCCGCTCCGGTTGAATCTTGGGACCCGCGTAACCAGCCGCCGAGACAATCCGGCCCCAGTTCGGATCGCCACCCGTGATGGCTGTCTTCACCAAGGGGCTGGCCGCGACCGTTTTCGCAATCACCAGGGCGTCCTCGTCGTTGGCTGCGCCCGAAACACGGACCTCGAAAAAGCGAGCCGCGCCTTCCCCGTCGGCCACCAGCATCTTCGCCAGTTGCAGAGCGACTTGCGTGGCAACTTCTTGCCACACCGCCAGCTCATCCGGACCAAATTCTTCAATGCCGTCGGATTCCGACATTCCCGTGCACACCAGCATCACGGTGTCATTGGTGCTGGTGTGACCGTCCACGCTGACTCGGTTGAAGGTTTCATTCGCGATCAGTTTCAGCGAAGCCTGCGCAGCATCGGGACCAATCGGTGCGTCGGTCATCACGACGCCCAACATGGTCGCCATGTTGGGAGCGATCATCCCCGCACCTTTGCACATCGCGGCGATCCGGTATTCGTGACCTCGCAGCACCACGGTTTGACTGACCGTCTTTCGAAACTGATCGGTGGTGCAGATAGCATCGGCCGAAGCCAAAAAGTCGGCTTCCGAATCCCCCAGTTTGCCCGCTGCGTCTTCGATTCCCGCTCGGACCTTTTCCATCGGCAACGGTTGCCCGATCACGCCGGTGCTCATCACCATCACATCACTGGCGTCGCACCCTGTCAATTTCGCCGCCAAGTCACACATCGCTTTGGCGTCTTGCATGCCTGGTTCGCCTGTGCAGGCGTTTGCATTGCCACTGTTGGTCAGCACCACGCGTCCAGTCGACGTCGGTGTTTTCGACCGCGTCAGCACGACGGGCGCGGCAACGATCTGGTTCGTCGTATAGACTCCAGCCATCACGGCGGGTCGATCCGTGACAATCAGCGAAACATCCGGTTTCCCACTGGCCTTGATTCCACCGGCTGCTCCAGCAAAACGAATTCCCCTGGGAAGGGCAAGTGGCGTTGGCGGGTCGTTCTGAGCTGCGTTTTCCGTCATGCTATTCCGTCGAGTTGGTTGGTGAACGGGATGTGCCCCAGGTGTTGATTGACAACAATCGACAATGCGGTGCCAAATCCCATTTGAATTCGATCCCTCGCCGATCTATCAGCGTCCAAGTTTCGTCCTCTCAATCAAATTCCACAAGTCGCCAGTGACCGCCGTTTTGAAACCGTCCGACGCACTTCTCTCTGACCCCCACACGGGCGATTTGGTTCGCTGCGAAAATCTGACCAAACGCTACGGTGATTTCACGGCCTTGTCCAACTGCAGCCTGAAGGTGCGTCGCGGAGAAGTGTTTGGGTTGCTGGGACCAAATGGAGCGGGAAAAACCACGCTGATTCGAACACTGCTCGGGTACTTGCACCCGACCTCAGGAAGTTGCACGATCGACGGGTTGGACCCGGCAGACGATTCCGTGGCCGTTCGACGACAGGTCGCCTATCTGCCCGGTGACGCTCGATTACCACGGCACATGCGAGGCAAGGGGCTGCTGGAATTCTTTGCGGAAATGCATCCCTCGGGTGATCGCAAACGCTCCTTCGACGTCGCCGATCAACTCGAACTTGATCTCTCCCGCCGCGTTGCCTTCATGTCAACTGGCATGCGTCAGAAACTCGCCTTGGCCGTCGTCTTAGGTCCCCGCACGCCCTTGTTGATCCTGGACGAACCCACCGCGAATTTGGATCCGACGGTGAGAGCCACGGTGCTGGACTTGGTGTCATCCGAACAAACGCTCGGTCGAACCGTGATGTTCTCATCGCACGTGCTCAGTGAAATCGAACAAACCTGCGATCGAGTCGCGTTCCTTCGCAAAGGCCAGATGGCCCATGAGTTGGCGCTGGAAGATTTGTTCCAGCGACATCGCGTGACTGCGCGACGCACGGATGCATTCCCTGACGAGATTTCAATCCCTCCCCAACTCGCCGAGTGGATTGGCGGGATCACCCAAACCGACGACCGCGTGCAAATCAGCACGGCAGGTGATTTAGCTCCGGTGCTACCTTGGCTCGCGACGCTCCCCATCGAACAAGTTCGCATCGAACCTTTGGGCCTGCATGCCATTTACCAATCGGTGCACCTGGGCGAAACACTCCCGCAACTTCAACCGCTTGCTATCACCGATTCCGTTTCGCCAGCTTCCGTTTCGCCGACATCAGAGGGAGACAAATGATGCATGGGCGTGACATCGGAATCGACCGGATGCTGATCCGAAAATTCGTTGGCCAATCCAGCTTGCTGTTTTCAGCTTTAGCGGTGGCCTTGTTCGCGTTTGGATGGGTGCGAGTCTGGGTGGTGAAGTTGCTGGACATGGGTCAGTTCCAAACCATCCTGGAACAGTTCCGCGACTACGAGAAGTTTGCTCCCATCGAGTTCGATGCGCTGTTCACGTATTCAGGCCGCGTGGGGATGACGTTCGATGAACCGATCGTGATTCTGTGCACCGTGATCTGGTGCATCGCCCGTGGCAGTGACGTGGTCAGCGGCGAACTCGGACGCGGCACCCTGGAAATGTTGCTCAGCCAACCAATCAGCCGGGCTCGTTTCATGCTCTCGCACGCCGTGGTCAGCATTGGCGGGTTGATTGCATTGTGCCTGGCCCTGTGGGCAGGGATGGGCGTGGGCGTGCACCTGACAACACTGTCCGAAACGATTCCGCCGCCTTCGGTTCGCGTCCCGTTCCTGGGATTCGAATTGCCACTGACGAATGATCCGCCGGTGGAACATTCCTTCCCGATGAGCGACCGAGTGGACTTGAGGATCTACACCGCCTCGGTGTTTCACTTGTTCGCGTTCGGTTTCTTCTTGCTTGGTTTGAGCGCGTGCTTCAGCAGTCTGGACCGATATCGCTGGCGCACAATCGGCGCCGTGATGACCGTCTATGTGATCCAGCTGATCATGTATGGACTCGGAAAAGCCGCGGAGCCACTCGCGTTCTTGCAGGGAATGTCCTTCTTCAACTGCTACAAACCGCAACAAATGACGTCGCTGGTTCGAGACGGAAGTCTTTGGTCCCCCTGGAATCTCTCAGTGCCCATGGATGGTGGTTGGTTGCCACCGCTGGGTTACCCCATGCTGCTGTTGGGGCTGGGAATGGCGTGTTACGGGATCGCGTTGGTTGTCTTCACCCGCCGCGATTTGCCAGCCCCGCTTTAGCCGATGCTGCGATCGCCTGATCCGAGGATCAATGATTCGTCACAATCGAAGCATTCACAACCAGTGGTGGTTGATCATTTCGCTGGCGGCATCCGGTTTCAACGGGTGCGAGAAATAGAAACCTTGGACAAAGTGGCAACCAAGGTCCTGCAAGCGTTGCAGTTGGGCGCGCGTCTCCACGCCTTCAGCGACCACGTTCAATTCCAAGCTTTTGGCCAGCGCCAAAATGGAACGGATCAACGCTGCGTTCTTGTCCGAATCGAACATCGAATCGACGAACGACCGATCGACTTTCAAGATGTCCAAGGGCATTCGGTGCAAATAGGACAACGACGAATACCCGGTCCCAAAGTCGTCGATCCCGATCGTCAGCCCGATCCTTCGCAACTCATGCAGCAACTCGATCGTGCTCTCGGGGTCCTGCATCAACAGGCTCTCGGTCACTTCCAGCTTCAAACACTCGGGCTGAAGTTGTGTTTCTTCCAGTGCTTCGTTCACGGCTTCCACGAAACCCGACGCGGAAAGTTGGCGGACCGAGACATTGACACTGATCATGATCGGGCGGCCGAATTCCACCTGCCACAGCTTGGCTTGCTGACAGGCTTTGCGAAGCACCCACTTTCCGATTTCGACGATCAGTCCGTTGGACTCTGCAATCGGAATGAACATGTTCGGGGACACGGTTCCATGCTCGGGGTGTTCCCACCGCAGCAAGGCCTCAAAACCTGCCGTCGTTCCGTCGCATAGCTGAACCATCGGCTGGTACAACAACGTCAGCTCATCGCGGTCGAGGGCATGCCGCAGTTGCGACCCGAGTTCCAAACGCAGCATGTTCTCCGCCAACATGTCCTCGTTGAAGATCGCATACGGCAACTCCGACTGGTTCTTGGCGAAGTACATGGCTGTGTCGGCGCGGACCAGCAATTCTTCCGCCGTCGCCTGAGGCTTTCCTGATTCCGGATCAAATTCCGAAACCGCAATCCCCATGCTGGCCTGAGTCAAAATTTCGCGATCGCCCACCGGAAAGGGGGACCGCATTTTCTCGTGCAAACGCATCGCCACCGCAACGGCTTCATCGACGTGCCGGATGTTTTCCAACAACACCGCGAATTCGTCCCCGCCCATGCGAGCGATGATGGCATCGGACTTTCGCAGGGAGGTGTCCAACCGAGATGCGATGCTGACCAAGAAGTCATCGCCGGCGTCATGACCGAAGTGATCGTTGACCAGTTTGAAATCATCCACGTCCATGAAGATGACCGCAAATCGGTTTTGCGGGTTGCGGGATTGATGGTCAACCGAGCGCTGCACGCGGTCATTGAACAGCATTCGATTGGGAAGTCCCGTCAGTGCGTCGGCGACTTTGCCTTCCGTGATGTCGGTCAACGACCCAGCGATCCGGTACGCGGTTCCGTGAGAATCTTTGACCGCCAACCCGCGGCACAGCATCCAGCGGTAGGTTTGTTTTCCATCCTGCATCCGCAGTTCGGTTTCGAAGTGGTCCGTTTCCCCGCAGAGATGAGCCTCCAGATCCAACTGCACTCGGCGTCGGTCTTCATGGTGAATCAAATCCATCCATTCCGAACCGTGCGGGGTCCAGCTCGCACCATCCAGGCCGACCATGCAACGCCAACGAGGCGACAAATACAGTTCTCCTGTGACGAGGTTCCAGTCCCACATCCCGTCGTTGGTGCCGCGTGCGGTCAACGCATACCGTTCCTCACTTTGCTGCAAACGCTGCAATGCCGATTTCAATTGCAACTGCGTGGCAATCCGCGCGAGCGTAGCGGCGGGATCCAGCGGCTTGCAAACATGGTCATTGGCACCGCTGTCAAACGCACGGAGGACTTCGTCGGGATCACTTGCCGAGGTCACCATCACGATGGGCAACTGCGACAAATCCATCATTTGGCGAAGCAAACGCGTCGTCCGAAACCCATCGAGGTCCGGCAAATCGACATCCATCAAAACCAAGTCAACATGCTGTTGCTGGACCGTCAAAATGGCTTCGCGCCCGCACGCTGATGACAAAACCTTGTAATGTCGGTACTGCAACATCTGGATCAACGTTTCCCGAGTCGCCTCGTCACCTTCCACCACCAAAATGGTTTGAGTGTCCGAGCAATTTGCGACCGGGACGGTGCAATCATTTCCAATCGCGGCATCGGGCGTCATCAGAGATGCATCCCGCGGCGAGACAGCGGTGAACGCCAGACTCTCGGCAGCATCCAACTGATGCAACACATTCATTGGATCCGAATGGAACGTGCTCACGACGATTCCTCCAACAGCGACTGCATCAAATCAATCGTCTGAGTGACGCGGCCTGCCAACGCGTCCACGCAAGCGTTCACACGTTGGGTGTCTCTCGAAATTGCGTGAGCCTTCAGTTCCGTCGTCAAGTCCGCCACCGCCGTCAAGGAATGATCTTTGGCGGCTCCTGACATTTGATGAGCCAAACGTTGGACGGATTCCATGTCCCCCCGTTGAACGGCCGAATGGATCTCGTCGATGCGTTTGGGCATCGAGGCACACATCACCTCCATCACCACCGCGGACAACGCAGCATCGCCGCCACATTCGGCCTGCAATGCTTCCAGACTGAGAAGCATCGACGTCTCCAGCAGTTCCGCATTGGATTCGGGTGTGCTCTCGCCACCTTCCAATGCATTCGCTGTGGACAGCCCTCCGATTTTCGCGATCGACGTTTCTTTCACCACGATGTCATGCAAGTGCAACGAGTGGCACTGTTCACAACTGTTGCTGGAACTGGGG
Organism: Rhodopirellula islandica; assembly: GCF_001027925.1. Lineage (NCBI taxonomy): Bacteria > Pseudomonadati > Planctomycetota > Planctomycetia > Pirellulales > Pirellulaceae > Rhodopirellula > Rhodopirellula islandica. The sequence goes on from NZ_LECT01000041.1 coordinate 42,636, forward strand.
TCATCCGAATGGATCGCTCCAATCATTGCACTGCGAAGACAACTTTGCCGAATGGGTTCAGAAACCGTCCAAACCCAATCCGGCGTCCGCAGTCGTTGTTGGAAACTGGATTGGCATTTTGTTCCACGCGATTGAATCCGGATGTTGGCAGAGGTGGCCAGCAGTTCCAGCGTTTCCTTCGAAAGCGATTGCCGTGTCGCAAAGATGGCCTCATCGATCAAAATCGCGTCGAACTTCTGCCCCATTTTCTCATTGATGCGGATCCGCTGCAGCGCAACATCCAGTTCATCACAGTTGGAGGATGCGATCTTCCAACCTGCCAAAATCTCAGTCAGTGCATCTCGAGTCGCGGTGTGAGCCGTCACGATCAACACGCGAGTGTGTTCGCCAAGCACGGTCTCGGGGTGTTGGTCAGACTGAAGATCGGTGTCTTCCACCAGAGAGGTCTCGAAGGAAACCTCCAGGCAGCCGGACGGCAAGAATCGCGGGGTCAATCCGCTGCGCAAACGTTGTGCATAGCGGGATGCGATTTTCCACTCGGAGGGAAAGTGTTCCGGGTCGAATCGTTCTGCCAGCGTCTCTTCTGGTGTCCAAGGATGCCCTGCCATCCGGATCGCAAAGACTGCCCGACAGTTATTCTTTGCCACCACAATTTTGACGTCACCCCAATCAGTTTGGGAGGCAGCGTGATGCAACAGGTTTGCCAAAACACAATGGATCGTTTGCAAATTGCCTCGCACAACCGGCGGCAAACCGTGATCGATTTGGACCGTGATCCGGCGACCTGCGCGGTGAATTTCGGAGGCGACCGATTCCGCCAAGTCTTCCACCAGTTCACAGAGTCGAAACCCTTGCCGCCGTTCTCTGGCGTCCTGCTTGCCAGGTTCGCCCACCTCGCCAGCATCCAACGTCGAATCCGTTTCCGACTCCAAGTCCACCAGGTGCTCGATCGTGTCGCACAGAGCGCTGGTCATGCAGGCGGAGTCACTCGACCGGATCGATTCACGCACGCGTCCCAGTGACCAACGGACTTGATCGCACAGTTCAATCAACTGGACCTCTCGCGCCGCGGCGGTGGCCTTGGCAGACGCCAGCATCGCTTCGCTTTGAGACTGGCTCGCCGTCACATCGTGCACGGTGCCCAACCACTGTTCTAAATGCCCGGTGCCATTGCGGATTGGTATCAGTGTTTCCACGAACCAACGCGTTTGCCCCGCCACTCGGACCTTGGATTGGCACTGGGTGATCGGGAGATTGCGATCAAAGTACTCGCGAAACATGCGGCCGCTGCGACTCGAGGGCGAATGCCACGGGGCAACCTGACGCGGCGACTTTGTCGAATCGTTGCCCTTCGCCAGCAGGTCATTGATCGAATCGATTGCCAGGATCCGAAGCAGTGTCTCACTGGCTTCGATCATTCGTCCCATTTCGTTGAGACGATAGTACCCAAGAGCACTCGGGGGTGCCGTGGGAACGTCAATTCGATCGGACGAGGGCATGAGAAGAATCGAGCGGGGCGGCAAGGAGCGCAATCCGGATTCGAACGATCATGGGCGGATCGCCGAAATCAAACTGCTGTGGGGGCACGCTACAAACATGCCAGCCAATTGCGGGGGGCACGTCGACCGCATCTGTCAAAATGAAGACAGAATGTTTCTCCAGCCGAAACAACCGCACCAACCAGAACAACCGGAAGGGTTTGCCGACATGGAAGCCTTGAGCTTGATTCGAAGCATCTTGCCACCGGTGCCCGATGCTCAGCGCTCGTCCGGTAGCGTGTCTTCATTCGCGAAGGTTTGAAGTTCTTCGAGGCTCATCGATTCGTCCGAATCCGGCTGCAAATCACTCTCGTCATCCAAACTCACCAAGGGAACCGAACGAGGCGGGTCGTCTTGGCTGCTGGGTGCTTCCGCTGCCCGAGGACGACTGACCACCACGGTGATGTTGTCGACTCCACCAGCCCCGTTCGCCAAGGTGATCAGATGATCGGTCATGGCCTCGATGTCGTCACCGTATTGGTTGACAACCGACAACAACGCGGCTTCGTCGATGTAGCGGGTCAACCCGTCACTGCACAGAACCACGGTGTCATTCTCTTCCAACTCGACGCGGTGGACCTCGGCAATCAGGTCGTTGCGTCCGTGCCCCCCGAGAACGTTCCAGAGCACATTGGACCAACGACTTCCGGCCTCATCTTCCGGTTTCATCCCCCCGGCATCGACCAATTGCTTGGCCAGCGTGTGATCGGTTGTCAGCTGTTTGCACTTGCCATTGCGAATCAAGTAGCAACGACTGTCCCCCGCATGCACGACATACATTCGCGGCCAAACGATGTAAGACAACGTCAACGTCGTCCCCATCCCGCGATGCTCGGCAGTGCCTTTGGATTCAGACAGCAGTTTGGTATGAGTCTGTTGCAGCAATGCCTTCAATGATTCGATGAACGCTTCATCGTGGTCTTCATCCAAATGAAGAAACCAGTGGACATTGTTGAGCAGCTGAGCGATCAGATGATCAATGGCCAAATTGCTGGCTCGGCGTCCCGCCGCGTGGCCACCCATTCCATCCGCGACCACCAACAATTGCCCGCTGCGTCCCCCAAACAGCGTCGACTCTTTGTCCAGAGGCAAACTGGTGGAATGGATCTGCATCGACTTCCGCAGCTCAGCGATCAGGAACTGATCTTGATTGTCCCCCCGACGCTGCCCAACGTCGGTCCGACCGGCTGCGTGAATCTGTGCTTCTTTGTTCACTGGATCTCTGGGACTCGAATTGGAATCGACGTTCTCAACAGCACAATCGTGCACCATCCCGCACCAACCCATGACCATTCCGATCAACGTGTTCGCTGATCCGAGCCTTCCAGTCATTGTCAGGTGGGCGATGGCCTGCGAAAACGAACAACGTCTCGCGTTCCTCGCATTGTAACGTTCCCCCGTCCTGGTGGTTTATGAATTTGCGTCTGGCTTTGGCGGTTTCGTTCCTGTGGATTCCAGTTGACGTTTCGAAAGCGTCAGGGCAACAGGTTTCTCCTTCACCCAACATTCTGACGACACAACTGCCGGTGAACCAATCAACGGATACCGTGCGAGTCGCCTCCTTCAACGTTTCGTTGTACGGAAAGAAACCGGGGGACGTCGCAAAACGCTTGCTTGACGGGAATGATTCCCAAGCAACTGATTTGGCGCGTGTGATTCAAGCCATCCGGCCCCACGTCCTGCTGCTCTGTGAAATCGATCATGAACCGGACGGGCGGACGCTGAATGCCTTCGCGGACGAGTACCTGTCTCAGGGCGATTCTCCGCTGGAGTACCCGTATCGCTGGTCAATTCCAACCAACACCGGGATGCTCGGTCAACTTGATCTGGACAACGACGGCGACGTCGAACTCCCCACCGATGCTCATGGTTTTGGTCAGTATCCCGGGCAATATGCCATGGCGATCCTCAGCCAATACCCGATTGACCGGGACGCGGTTCGTACGTTCCAAACGTTCCGCTGGTCGACGATGCCAGGTGCCCTGCGGCCGATTGATCCAGCCACCCAACAGCCTTACCACAGCGACGAGGTTTGGAACTCGCTGCGATTGTCGAGCAAGAACCATGTCGACATCCCGGTGTTGATCCCCCAATCGGAATCCTCCCTGCAACAAGACGGTCGAAAGATTGAAACGGTTCCGCTGCACGTGCTGGCCAGCCACCCGACCCCGCCGGTGTTCGACGGCGCAGAAGATCGCAACGGCAAACGCAATCACGATGAAATCCGTTTCTGGAACGAGTACGTCACCAAGGCGAATGCCGATTGGATCGTGGACGACCACGGAACCGCAGGAGGATTGAAGGACGATTCTCTGAATTCACCGCCGGCGTTTGTGATCGCGGGTGATTTGAATTCCGATCCCAAGCAAGGCGACAGCTTGCGCAGCGGCATCGCCAACCTGCTCAAGAACCCTCGCGTCCAAGACCCGCAACCGACCAGCCCCCAACACGGCATCTCCACCGCGAAATTCGGCCGCAACGAGATTCGAGTCGACTATGTGTTGCCATCGAGCAACCTTGATCTCGTCGGTTCCGCCGTCGTTTGGCCGGACGCTCAAACGGAATTGGGAAAACAAATTCGCGCCACCGACCACCGAATGGTTTGGGTCGACATCCAATGGCCGAGCTCGAACTAGAGCTCATCTGCCGGAGCATCGCCGAAGCGGCTTGATCCGGCCTACCTGAGAAACCGATCACTCATGGAATCGAGTTTCCCCGGGATCGCGTTCCTTCCCCTTTTCGCGGAGCAACGCAAGCCGCCCGGTGCGGCGATCCCAGAGGGCTCCCGTCTTTCCACTGCAAAAGAAAGCGGAAAGCTGTTGCGGGACGTTATCTCAGCGGACGTCGTGCAGCTCGACTTTGAAGTGCAACGTTGCGTTGGGCGGGATCGTGGGCGGGCTGCCCATTGCCCCGTAGCCGAGTTCAGGCGGGACTTCCAGTTCGATCATCCCGCCTTCCCCGATCAATTGCACGCCTTCGGTCCAGGCTGGAATCACGCTGGAGAGATTGAAGTCCGTCGAATCGCGCCGGTTGTAGGAACTGTCGAACTCGCGACCGCCTTCCAGCCAGCCGACATAGTCCACCGTCACAAAACTTTCGCGTCCGGGTTTGTCACCCGAACCGACACGCAAAATGCGGTACTTCAACCCCGAATCCGTGGTCGTGAATTCCGTGGGAGCATCCGGGTCGGCAGGCCCAGGCGAACTGGTGCGGGTCGTCGGTGCGCATCCCAGTGACAGCATTGCGATCGCCAACACGAACGCGAGAGAAGCATGAGTGAGCTTGCTTGAATGGATCATCGTTTCAGTCGGTCGGTAGCAGCGGAATCGGAATGAACAGCACGGCAAAGCGAAAGAAGCATACTCCCGCCATCGATTTTCGTTGCACGTCTGCCATCTTGGGGCGTGACAGCCTACATTGTCAGACCGAGACAGGACCAGATCCCGACCCAAAACCCAAAAATTGAAGATCGCTCTGAATCATGCCTTTCCGTTACGCAATCTGCAACGAAACATTTGGTGACATGCCCGTCGAAGATGCTCTCCGCATCGCTCGGGAAGCAGGCTACACCGGATGGGAAGTGGCCCCGTTCATGTTGGCCGACGACATTTCCACCTTTTCCAAATCGGATCGTCGCGCCTACCGCGATCAAATCATCGACGCAGACATGCAGTGCGTCGGCCTGCATTGGTTGCTGGCCAAAACGGAGGGCTACCACCTGACGACGCGGGATGCGATCACACGAGCCAGCACGACGGCTTACCTCAGCGACCTGGCGGAACTTTGTTCGGACCTGGGCGGAAAAGTCATGGTTCTTGGATCGCCGCAACAACGCAATCGAACCGAAGGCCAAACGATTGAAGAAGCCATGGAATACGCGGCCGAGGTCCTGCAGGGCGTCATCCCAGCGTTGCACTCCCACGGCGTTCGAATCGCCTTGGAACCTCTCGGCCCGACCGAGGGTGATTTCCTGAACACCGCTGACCAAGGGGTCGAACTGGCTCGCATGCTTGATGATGACCACATCGGTTTGCACTTGGATGTCAAAGCCATGAGCAGCGAGTCGAAGCCGATCGAAACCGTCATCCGCGAACACGCCGATGCGATGATCCATTTCCACGCCAACGATCCCAACCTGCTAGGCCCCGGCATGGGCGACGTGCCGTTTGAGCCCATCATGAAAGCACTGGCGGATGTCGAGTACGACGGCTGGGTCAGCGTCGAAGTGTTCGACTATTCACCCGGCGCTGAAACCCTGGCTCGCCAAAGCATTGCCAATTTGAAAAACAGCGTTGCCTGATCGGCACCTCCCCCCACGCGACGGTTGCCCCTGCGAAACCGTCGTTGCCTTCCCCGCTCTGTTCCCATCGCATCTTGATCGAGGCGTCCCCATGCTTTTATCCAACTTGATCCACCCCGAGATTTCTGCCATTTGTGCGGCCGCTGGCCACCACAGCACCATTTTGATTGCGGACGGAAATTACCCCGCTTTGAATAAACGCGGGCCCAATGCGAAGCTGGTCAGCCTGAACCTCAGCCCCGGTTTGGTTTCCTGTGACCAAGTTTTGAAAGCCTTGCTTTCCGCGGTTCCCGTGGAAGCCGCGATGACCATGCAAACCGAAACCGACGGCCCTTACGCCCTCGATGGCGATCCACCGGTCTGGGAAGAATACCGTCAGTCATTCCAAGACGCCGGCAGCAGCGTCGAACTGCAACCACTCGAAAAGTGGTCGTTCTACGACCACGTGATCACCGACGACCATGTGCTGACCATCCAAACCGGAGACCAACAGCGCTATGCCAACCTTCTGCTCACCCTCGGTGTGCGGATGGATGGATGAGCTTCGAAAAACTGTCTCGCTGGATGCTGCCGATCGCTCCGTTGGTCGCACTCGGCATCTGCTGGTACGCCCATCAGGCTGGACTGTCAGCGCCCGCGACCGCGTGTGCTGGCGTGGCCATCGTGTGCGCGATGTGGTGGATTTTCGAATGCCTGCACATCGCTGTGGTGGGACTGCTGCCGTTTGTGGCGCTGCCGACACTGGGCGTGGTCAGTCACCGCGACATTGCCGTGGCCTACGGGCACACAATGATCCTGCTGTTGTTGGGCGGATTTCTGCTATCCGCCGCGATGGAACGTAGCGGGGCTCACCGCCGGATCGCGATCAACATGGTGCGATTGGTCGGCGGACGCGGTGGAAAACGCTTGGTGCTGGGATTCATGCTGGCCACCGCTTCGCTGTCGATGTGGATCAGCAACTCCGCCACCGCCCTGATGATGCTGCCAATCGCATTGGCGGTGCTGTCACAAGCCGACGATCCGAAATTGCGCGTCCCACTGCTGCTGGGGATTGCGTATTCGGCCAGCGTCGGTGGCATGGCGACTCCCATCGGGACACCACCTAACGTGGTCTTCATGGGCGAAATGCAAACCAAATTCGGTGTCGACGTCCCCTTTGGCACTTGGATGATGTTTGGCTTGCCCGTCACCCTCATCATGCTACCGATCATCTGGTGGTGGCTGACTCGAGCGATTGATGACGTTCGCCCCGTCTCGATGCCAAGCATGGCGCCGATCGCACGAAACGAAATTTTGATTCTAATTGTGTTTGCGGTGACCGCCTTTCTGTGGGTCTTTCGTTCCAGTCCACTGGGTGGATGGACGGGATGGCTGCCCTGGGATGGCAGCATGATTGGTGACGCCACCATCGCGCTGGCTGCGTCTTTGTTTCTGTTCATTTGTCCCAACGGCTTGGCCGACGGCGAACGCCTGATGGACTGGGAAACCGCCGCGAAGATTCCTTGGGGAATCTTGATCATGTTTGGTGGCGGCATGGCCCTGGCCACCGGCTTTGACCAATCGGGGTTGAGCGTCGCAATCGGACACCAGCTGGCCTTTTTGAAGAACGCCCCGCCATGGTTGATTGTTTTGTCGGTCTGTTTGCTCGTCACGTTTCTGACCGAAATCACCAGCAGCACCGCCACCGCGATGTTGCTGCTTCCCATCTTGGCGGCGCTGTCGCTGGAGGTTGGCCTGCCGCCCGAATTGCTGATGCTGCCGGGAACGATCAGTTGTTCCTGTGCGTTCATGCTGCCCGTCGCGACGGCTCCCAATGTGATCGTGTTTGGTGCCGGCGGCATTCGAACCGATGAGATGGCACGCAACGGTTTGTTCCTGAACCTGATCGCTGCCGTTGTGATTACGATGGTCTCCTTAACCGTCGCGGGAATGGACTGGATGCCGCGACTGGATCTTGCCCCACCAGTCCATGAAAGTGAATCCTCGAATGAATCCAGTACGTCGGCGGCTGTTGGCTTGGGTCGCAATCACATCTTCCTCGCTTCTGGCATCCCCCCTTTTCGCGGATGAACCTGACTCCAACGACGCCGCAACCCACTCGCGTTCCGTCGTCCAATCCGGCGCCACGTTGAAACTGGTCGGCGACTCCTACCAGTTCACCGAAGGCCCGATCGCGGACGATGATGGCAACGTGTACTTCACCGACCAACCCAACGACCGGATCGTTCGCTACGACGCCGCCACCGGGCAGTTGGCCGATTGGATGTCCCCCTGCGGTCGCAGCAACGGCCTCGACTTCATCGCGCCGAATCAGTTGATCGCCTGTGCCGACGCCAACAACGAACTGTGGTCCATCGATCTTCGCGATCAGTCGCACAAGGTTCTGATCGACTCGGTCGACGGGCGTCGCTTTGGTGGCCCGAATGATTGCTGGGTCGACACGAACGGAGCGATCTACTTCACCGATCCGCTCTACAAACGCCCCTATTGGAAGCACGAAATCCCCGCCGACAACCCTCGCGGCGTCTATCGTTTGTCCAAGGAAGGAACACTGACCCAAGTCGCGGATGACTTGGTCCAGCCCAACGGGATCATCGGCGACCCCGAAAACCGCCAGCTTTGGATCGCCGACATCGGTGACAAGAAAACCTATCGTTACGACATCGCCGAGGACGGATCGCTCGCCAATCGCAAGCTCTTCTGTGAGATGGGCAGTGACGGCATGACACTCGACCAGGAAGGCAACCTCTACCTGACCGGCGGTGCCGGAGTGACCGTCTTCGATGCCGGCGGCAACCAGCTGGAAACGATTGCTGTCCCCAAGGGCTGGACCGCAAACGTGACCTTCGGCGGCAAAGGGCACCAAGAACTGTTCATCACCGCTCAGGATTCGGTCTACACGATTCCAATGCGAGTCAGCGGGTTGCGCTGATTCGTTTTTGAAGTGTTTGTAGGCCAGATCCAACCAGGCGTACAAGCAACAACGCTTTCGTCGCAGTCCGACGCGATCGCCAGACCGTCGCCGGATTCGCCGGACCGTAGCCGGATTCGCTAAGAATTCGGACCTGTTCCAACTCGAGCCTCTGAATTCTGGCGAATCCAGCTACCGCCAAATTCACGACCCGAACGCGTCAGCGAGGGACCACACTGAATTCTGGCGAATCCAGCTACGTAGGTGGCTTGGTCGATGCGCTGATGTCAGCCACACCGGGCGATTGGATCAAAACGGCTTCGCACGAGTTCGCAATGATTGCTCGGTGCAGAAGCCCTGAGATCACGATCCCCCTTACGACAGGTCCACTCGGCCAGTGCTGTCGCCGATTTGTTCGGCTGGCGTGCCGACGACGTCGAGCATGCTGAGGAACAAGTTCGCCATGGGGGTCTCTTCTGCGACTTGCAGGTACCGGCCCGTTTTGATCTGACCTCCGCCACCACCCGCCAAAATGATTGGCAGGTCATGGTGGGTGTGCCGGTTCCCATCGCCCAATCCGCTGCCGTAAAGCACCATCGAATTGTCTAGCAAAGTCCCGTCCCCTTCTTGGACCGATTCCATTTTCTCTAGGAAATATGCGAATTGCTCCACGAGATACTGATCGATCTTTTGGATCTTCTCCACGGTCTCCGTCTTGTTGCGGTGGTGGCTCAATCCGTGGTGAGCTTCCTTCACACCAATTTCAGGGTAGGTGCGATTGCCGCCGGCTGTGTCCAGCATGAATGTGGCGACGCGCGTGGTGTCGGTTTGGAAACCAACGACCATCAGGTCATACATCAACCGAGCGTGTTCACGGAACGCCGTGACGCGTCCCATCGGGACCTCCAAATCGGGCAGCGATTTGCGATCTTCCGCTTCGGTTTGCTCAATCCGAGTCTCAATCTCGCGAACGCTGGTGAAGTACTCATCCAGCTTGCGTTTGTCGGTCTTGCCAACTTGCTTCATCAAACGTTCGGCATCATCACGGACCACATCCAGAATGCTCGTCCGAGCCATCCGTTGCTTGCGTTCCAAGGCTGCGTCGCCGGAACCGAACATACGCTCGAACGCCAGCCGTGGAATGGTTTCCTGGGGCATTGGCTGCGATTCGTTTTTCCAGGAGATGTTCGAAGAGTACGCACAGCTGTACCCCGAGTCACAACTGCCTGCGTTGCGGCTGCCTTTCAATCCGAGTTCGATCGAAGGCAAACGAGTTTGTCCAGCAAGCGCTGTCGCGGCGACTTGGTCGAGCGAGATGCCGAGCCGAATGTTGCTGCTGGTTTTGACTGGCCGAGCCGCCGTCAAGAAGGTCGATCCACCACGAGCGTGGTCACCGGCACCATCTTTGCCAGCTCGTCCGTTCTCGTGGGCCAAATTCGAGATCACGTTGAGTTTGTCTTTGTAGGCTGCCAACGGTTTGAGCGTCTCGCCCATTTCCCAGTTGTCGCCATCCACTGTGGGACGCCATGAAGGCTGAATGACTCCGTTGGGAAAGAACACACAGGCCATGCGGACCGGACGCGATGCATCGGTGATTTGCAGCGTTTCCTTCGCCGCGTAAGCGCTTCGGCCAGCGGGCGTCATCGCCTCGAGCAACGGCAAACCGAGCGCCAGCCCGGATGCTCGTAGCATCGTGCGTCGACTCAATCGGGACGAGCCGATTTGAACGATGGCATTGGGTTGATTCGGAGCAGGGGGGACGTTCATCGAGTCTTTCATTTGACTTTCCTTAGTTCTGGCGAGGAGCCGTTGGCAGGCAGGAACGAACGATCAAGAGGCAGGGACACTGGTGGACAAAAACGGAGGGCTATTGATGACACCTTCCACGAGGTCTCCCAATCGGAAACCATCGCTCTGGGTGTCGTTCAGAATGGCTTCGACAAAGCAACGATCGGCAGGTCGCAATTCACGACCGATGGCGAACGAGAGCAATCGTCGAACGGTTGTATCGGCAAAACGTCGGCCTTCTGTGTTTGCCAACATTTCACTCAGTTCCATCGCGCCGCGGAAGGACCGGCCTCCCGGCAGCTCACCCGTGGCATCCGCCACCGAGGGGTCACTGGGCGGACGAAGTCGACCAAGGTGATCCATCGTCTCCAAACCAAATCCCAACGCATCCATCACACGGTGACAGGAGGCGCAACCAGGATCAGCACGGTGCAATTCTAACTGTTCACGCAAAGTCGCATCGGCCGAAGCCGCGCGGGTGGCTTCCAGCTCTGGAACGTTCGGTGGGGCTTCCGGTGGTGGCGTCCCCAACACGTTCTCAAGAATCCATTTGCCTCGCAAAACCGGTGAATTCCGAGTTGGATAGCTGGTCAGTGTCAGCACACCGGCGTGGCCCAAAATCCCACGTCGACCGGCATCCGCCAGAGAAACCTTTTGCAGCTTGTTCGCTTCCTGCGGATTCGGAAGCTCAACGCCATACCAATCCGCCAACGAATCGTTGACGAACGTGTAGTCCGCGGTCAGCAATTCCGTGACGGGCAAATTGTTCTTCAACACATGGTCGAACAACGCGTGCGTTTCGGCGGCCAAATGGTCGACCGTGATCGAAGGACCTTCTTCGTTGCCACCAAACGCTGCCATGTCGCGCGCGTTCAGGTTGCCCAAACCAAACCACTGAGTCGCAAATTGTTCACCCAGTGAATTCGACTTGGGGTCGTCCAGCATCCGGCGGATTTGATAGCGACGTTTGGACTCGTCAATCAACTCGTTTTGCTTTGCAGCGTTCAACAACGCATCGTCCGGGAGACTGCTCCACAAAAAGAACGAGAGCCGACTGGCCAACTGGGCCGAGGACAGCGGAACGGCCTCCCCCGATGCAGCCAACTCGCGGGCTTCCTCCGATTCAGGAAGTTCGATGCGGAACAGGAAACTCGGCGAACATAGAATCGCTGTGATGGCTTGTTGCATCCCCACATAAAAGGACTCTTGCCGGTCAGTCGCCCCTTCCACCAACTTCGCATATCGCGTGACCTCTTCGTCGCTGACTTCCCGACGAAACGCCCGTCGCATCAACGGTTCCAAGTTGACCTTGGCTGCCTTGGAGACATCTTCCCAACGATCGCCACGCTGGCGAGCCATGCGTGGGATCAGCTGTTTCTGCGTCGGTGGCAGATCCTGGCGAGTGTGCGCCGAGGGACCGTCGATCGAGACGGTTTTGAACTTGAAGTTGAACTCTTCGCTCGAAATCCGACGATCGATCTCGACCTTTTCGCCGGCGGGCAACACCGTCTTGGCGAGTTCTTCGTCCGTGAATGCTTGCACACGCTTGGAAATTGATTCGCCAAGTCGCCACGGATCTTTCCGATCTTCGGGCTTGGGCAACTCGTCGGCCCACGTGTCCGTCGGTGAAAAGAAAAACCGATGCTTGCCGGGCGTCAATGTTTTCCGAAACGACTCACCATCGGTCGGGCCGCTCTTTTCTTGGTAATTGAAATCCAGCACTTCAATCAAGCGTCCCTGCTCGTCGTGCACCATCACACAACGATTGACTTTGTCGTTGACGTCTTCCTTGTCGTCGTTGTCCTTGTCTTCGTCATCGATGTCGTCGTCCTTCTCATCCGACTCCTCGCCCAACTTCCGCAAAGCCGATCGGGTCAGATTCGTGCCCCCGCGAATGTCGAAGGAGTATTCGCCTTCAATCGGAACTTCGACTTCCACCCAAACCATCCCGTCGCCACGTATGAACCATTCGCCAAAGGAGGCCAGTTTGGCTTCACCGATTGTGTTCAGGGTCTGATCTGCAAACGTCTTTTTGAGCGAAGGAAGTGTGCTTGGATCAACGATCAGCGATGACGCAACGGACTCGCCCGCCTTCAGGTACTTTTCCATCAGCATCGTCGACAACGACAACACATCGGCGTTGTTGTCGAATCCACCGCCGACTTCATCGGACGGGAACTGATCCGCGGGACGCAAATCGACGCCAAACAAATCGCGAATCGCGTTGTTGTATTCGGCGCGGTTCAGACGACGTGCCGTCACGCGTCCAGGCTTGGGACGCAAATCACACGTCGCGTGATAAACCAAATCGTCCAACTGGTCGGCCAGTTCACGACGCTCTTCAACGGTTGGAAGCGCCGAGTCTTCCGGCGGCATCGCGCCAAACCGAATCATGCTGATCGAGTGCATCGCCAACTCACTGTTGTCGCGAACTTTTTCCGCGGTGCTGAGCAACGACAGATCGACCTCGGCTTCCTGATAATCGGCGTTGTGACAATCGAGGCAGAACTCTTCCAATTTCAGAAACCCAGTGGTTTCCCAATTGGAAGGATCAACCGTCAACGGTTCACTTGATTTCGATTCAGCGGGCTTGGACTCAGCGGGGGCGTCCTCGTCGGCTTTGGCTGGTGAAAAAGCCAACAAAACCAGTGCACTCGCGATCGATAACAACACGCGAGGCCATCGAGTTCCCGGCAGGATGCAATTGGATCTCATGGGCGGGGCGAGCGTTCCACAACCGAGCTGGATTGTCTCCAATCTCTCTCCGTTGGGCGGCTCAGTCGTAAAGGTAGGTGGGAGGGGTGAGGCAGGACCGCAAGCATTGTACGCAATCGCCCACTGCGGGCGATCAAAACAAGTCGCAGCACCCTTGATTGTAGCAGGTTGAGCAGGCTGACCGAAGAGCTTTCGCAAAATCGATGGAGAATTCAAATGCGTCGTTCCCAGCGTTTCAAGCGGCAATTCACTGAAAGTCAGGCCCCGAAAGGCCTCGCTGGAGAACATTTTCAACCGAACTGCCTCCGGACGCTGCTTTCATACTGAATCTGGTGGAGATCGGTTCGTCGCCGTGGCCTCCCGCTGGCCCCGATTTTCCACGCCAGTAAGACAGAAATCCAGCGTTTCCATGGGCCCACCGCGCCCTGAATTTGCCCCGGTGGAGCCCTTCAGATACTGGGACGGGTGTTCCGATTGTTGGGCCCCGCTCGTTGCTGATTGACTTTTCGCCAGCTCAGTCGCGGGCCCACGCCCCCAACGATGGACTTCGAACGCTAGAATTCCGCTACCAGGATTCCGTTCGGAGTTTGGGTTGGTCACCGTTTGACCCTGCCCCCCAACCGCCCTAGGCTTTGCAACGATTTCGAGACCGCACACAGGAGACGCGACGTGGGATTGTTTGATCTGATTCGTTCCGAGTTGATCGATATCATCGAATGGATCGATGACACACAACACACTTTGATGTGGCGGTTCCCTCGGCACGACAACGAAATCAAAAATGGGGCACAATTGATTGTCCGCCCCGGCCAAACCGCCGTCTTTGTTTACAAAGGCGAAATCGCGGACATCTATCCTCCCGGCCACTACCAACTGACGACGGACAACATGCCCGTCATGACGACGTTGCAAGGTTGGAAATACGGATTCAACAGCCCATTCAAAGCCGAAGTCTACTTCGTCAGCACTCGCCAACTCACCGATCTGAAATGGGGAACTCCCAACCCGATCATGCTGCGAGACCCCGAATTCGGACCGATCCGAATTCGTGCCTTCGGAACCTACGCGCTGCGTGCGGTGGATCCCAAAGCGTTGCTGCTGGAAGTGGTTGGCACCAACGGTGAATTCGGTGCCGACGACGTCAACGTGTTGTTGCGATCGATCATTCAATCGTCGTTTGCGGATCTGATCGGTTCGTCACAGATCGCAGCCTTGGATCTGGCCAGCAACTACGAACAACTCGCCGCCCAACTTCGCGAGCGCGTCGTTGAAAAGATCGACGACGAATATGGGCTGGATTGCCCGCAATTGTTCATTGTCAACATTTCTTTGCCCGAGTCGGTCGAGAAAGCTCTGGACACGCGAACCAGCATGGGCGTGATCGGAGACATGAACCGGTTCCAGCAGTTCCAGATGGGCCAAGCGATGACGTCCGCCGCCGAAAATGGTGGCGGCGGTGGAGCAGCCGAAGGCTTGGGGCTCGGACTTGGCGTCGCTATGGCCGGACGCATGATGCCGGGTGCCATGACGCCCGGTGCTGCAGCGCCCGCCGCGGGCCCCGCCGGTCCTCCACCACCTCCCGCCGCGACCGCTTGGTATGTGGCCAAAGACGGTGTCACACACGGCCCGTTCACTCCCGACCAAGTTCGTTCCGGAATCGGCAGCGGAGAAATGGGAGCCGAATCCATGGTCTGGGCAACTGGGATGAGTGGTTGGTTGATGGCCAAGGATGTTCCCGCCCTGGCACCCATGTTGGCCGCAGGCAGCCCGCCGCCTCCACCACCAGCCAACTGATCCAGGCACCTGAATCTTCACGGCCGCCGTGATGGAACAATGACAACGGAGTGAACTGCGTGCCCGCAACGCCCCTCAATGCACCAGAAAACGCGACAAAACAACGATCTGCGGCTGCGCCCTCGATCAGCGTCGGCGGCCAGTGGATCGTGGATGCATCCGGATGCGATTCGAAAACACTGCAGTCTCTGAGCACCATCCAGTCGGTTTGCCAGGACGTGATCGCAGCGCTGGAACTGAAAGTCATCGGGGATCCGCCAGCCCATGTCTTTGGTCCGCCACACGGCGTCACCGCGTTGTACCTGCTTTCCGAATCTCATCTGGCTGTGCACACCTACCCGGAACATGGCGTCGCCACATTCAACCTGGTCTGCTGTCGCGAGACGGCGGTCTGGGATTGGCAGTCGCAATTGCAGTCCCGTTTGAGCGCGGCCCACGTGCGAATCCGGCATCTCCGCCGAGGAGCCTGGGCAGAAGCAGGTGACGAGGTCAACGAATGAAGGTTCGCCGCGCATCATGCCCCGGTTGCGGGGCGCCCGTTGAATTCCGCTTTGGAAACTCAATGGTCAGCGTCTGCGAATTTTGCCACACCGCCGTCGCACGCGGCGACAAAGACATCGAGGACTACGGCAAAGTCAGCGACCTCGTCGAAACCGACTCGGTCGTCCAGCTTGGTTCCACCGGATCGTTTCGTGGCAAGCCGTTCGAAGTCATCGGCCGCGTTCAGTACGACCACGCCGCCGGCGGAGTCTGGGACGAATGGTACCTGCGATTCCCCGGTGACAAGATGGCTTGGTTGGCCGAGGCTCAAGGCCAATTGCACCTGACGTTTGAACGCCCCGTCCGCGTCAAATCACCGTTGCCCGACTTTGATTCGTTGTCGCTCGGACAAATGGTTCACTACGGCGGTCAAGACCTCACGGTCGCGGAGACCGGCGTTGCCAAAGCCCGCTCGGCTCAAGGTGAAATCCCCTGGCAATTCCGTCCCGGCGATGATCATCGCTACGTCGATCTGCAAGGTGCTGCTGAACCCGATGGAGGGGCCTGGTTTGCCACGTTCGATTATTCGCGTGGCGAACAACACACCTACGTCGGCCGCACCGTCACCCAAGAGAAGCTGAACCTGTCGACTCCTGATTGGCAGCCCGATCCGGGGTCGGGAACCATCGCGGTCGCCTCGCTGCACCTGAATTGCCCCAAGTGCGGAGGTTCACTCGACCTGCATGCTCCCAGAGAAACCTTGCGAGTCGGTTGCCAGCACTGTGGCGCCTTGCTGTCCAATGACGACGGACGCCTCAAACTGCTGACCATGCTGGAGAAGCGTGAACTGCACTCCTCCTTGCCGCTCGGCGTTCGGGGCACGATCCAGGGCACGGAATACATCGTCATTGGAATCATGGCTCGCTTTGTCCGCTACGCAGGCACCACCTACCCCTGGACCGAATACCTGCTGTATGCACCTGGGGTTGGCTTCCGTTGGTTGGTGGAAAACGATCGCCATTGGTCGTTTGTCCAACCCGTTACCGGTCACGCCATGGACCCACACTCGAACCGGATCCATCACGATGGCGATTCCTTCCGGATCTATGACCGCGCCACCGCGATCGTCCGCCACGTGATTGGAGAGTTTTACTGGAAAGTCCAGCAAGGCGATTGTGTCGAAACCGCTGACTTCATCGCCCCGCCGCGCATGCTCTCAATCGAAGACAGTTTCGCGGGCCAAACTCACGAGCGGATTGTGTCACTGGGCACCTACATGAAGCCAGATGAAATCGAAGCCGCTTTCGAGGTTGAGGATTTGACGCGTCCCTGGGGCGTGGGAGTCATTCAACCTCCACCGACGATTTCATTTGGAGTCTGGGTTGCTTGGGTGGCCTTTTGTTTTTACATGTTCATCATTTACCTGGGCAACCATCGACCATCGACATCGGCAACGCCCGCCGCCGATGGATGGATGCTGTTTTACGCGTTGTCATTTGTCTCCGCGATTCCGATCGGTTGCCTGGTGTTCAAATACAACTTCGAAGTCTCCCGTTGGAAAGACAGTGACTTCAGTCCCTATGCCAGCAGTGATGACTGATGAAATTACTCCGTCTCTATCTGATCCTTGGCACGCTCGTCTGCGCCTGGTATTCCGTGGCGGCCTTCAAAGGTTGGCAAGCCATCAACTTTGGCATTGTCGACAACATGGGCAGCAGCGGTGGCGGAGGCCGCGCGTACGGCGGGTCGTGGGGCGGCGGAAAATGATGCCATCCAGTTGATCCCTCGGCACGCAACAGTCGTCCCGCATCGGATGCCCCTTCAACGAACACTCGACCACTCATCGAACCAAACAAATCCAAAAGGCAGAAACCATGATTGATCACCTCCGCGGATTGGCACAGGCGACGGAAACGCTTCCCACCAGCACCGGTCTGGAACTGTTGCTGCAACACCTGGTCGCCGCTTGTGTGTTTTCCGTTGTTGGGATCGTGGTCTTCCTAGGCTGCCTGGTGTTGATGGAAAAACTCACACCGTTCTCGATCCTTCACGAGATTGGCGAAGAACACAACTTGGCCGTCTCGATCGTCGTCGCCGCCATTGTGCTCGGCATTTCAATCATCATCGCGGCGTCCGTCATCGGTTGAGCCATCTCGACACGCTTCTTCGCATCCCAATTCCGCGTCCAACCGCCACGCCAGCCATCCAGACATTGTCCCCTGTCCCCCCGAAACGCGTTTCGGGGGACAGGGCAAGCGTTGGGCTGCTTGAACTGAAGGGGCGACACGGAAAATACGGCGTTGGTTTCTGTTCTGCCCTGCACCCCAACGGGCAGCACCTCAGCAGGTCGGCAGGAATGATCAGGCATAATCATGTGAGTTAGCCTGGACTGCTTCACCCTCGTAGCAAGTGCGGCAAGCAAAGCGAGCGTCCAGCCGAAGAACCAATTCACCCTCTTGGCAGGAGGGTCGAGCAAAGCGAGGGGAGGTCGAACGCAAACACCCCCGTCCATTGAAAAGGTGAAATTGACAATTGCAAATTGCAAAACGACTTGCCACTCCCCTGTTCAACGCCGCCGCGCCAGCAAGTCGGCCGCTCGTAGGCCAGGTCCCACCTGGCACTGGTTCTTTGGGGACGCTCGAAAAAAAATGGTGGCGGGCGTTTGGTTTTCGCCCCGGATGGGGCCGTCGTGCTTAGCTCGGGGCGGAAGCCCCGAGAGACCGATGCCGAAAAACAAACGGTCGCCCCGGATGGGGCCGTCGTGGGAGTTGGGGGAGTCCCTCGCTCACGCGTCGGGTTGTGATGGGTGGTCTTGGCCGACTCTGACGGGCAAGAGTGCCCATCCTCCATGCGTTGAGGACTGAGTCGACAAGCCATCACCCTTTGGCGTTGTGATTGCGGATGCCGACTTTATTCCTGGATTGCACGGAGGAGTCCTCGTGGATCGCTCGGGTGGTCGCGCGACGCCGTTCAGGCGAACGCGACGGCTGAGGAACGAGTTCCGGAAGCACGGAAAACTCAACGCCTGGAACGAATTTGGACATTCGGTGAACTTTGGCTCAAGAATTGGGCTTGAGGTTGGCTCCTCCGATTGCGTACCCCCAAAGGAACGTCGAGCGGTTCGGCGGAAGCGGAGTCACGTGATCCAAGCGAGCGATCCATGCCTTACGGAGTCTATCTCTCTGCAGCGGGTGCCCAGGCACAAAATCATCGCCTGCAGCAGATCAGCCATAACCTTGCCAACGTCGACACGCCTGGTTTCAAACCCAGCGAAACGATCCTGCAGGCGCGGTTCTCGGAACTGATCGAAGAAGGCATGGTCTCCCCCGGCCTGGGCGGCGCCGACGACATCGGTGGTGGCGTCACCATCCAACCCGAACAGACTCAGTTCAGCGTGGGAGCGATTCGAACCACCGGCCGCGAAACGGACTTTGCGTTGCATGACAAAAAGAGTTTCTTTGTCCTGCAACGCGGCGATGAACAGCTGCTGACTCGGGCCGGTGACTTCCTGTTTGATTCCACTGGGACGCTGGTCAATTCCGGTGGCGATGCCGTCGTCGGAAAAGACGGTCGCCCAATCCAAATCGACCCCCGACTTCCGCTCAACGTTGGTCCCGAAGGCACATTCACGCAAGCGGGCGAGACTCAACAGTTGATGCTTGCTCAACCGGCCAGTTACGGCGACTTGGCCAACATCGGCGGCAACCTGTTTCGCCCCTTGGCCGGGTTCAATCTGGCTGCCGACAGCGATCGAAATGTCGTGGCCGGTTCGTTGGAACAATCCGCCGTCAGTCCCACCGGCACGATGATGGAAATGATTGAAACGTCGCGCGCCTATGAAGCCAACATTCAAATGATCAAGAACCAAGACAGCGTCTTGGGATCCTTGATCGGTCGCGTCCTCCAAGGCTAACCGCGATGCAGTTGTCGCTCTCTCACAAGGAAAATTTCGCATGAGTGTTCAAACGCTGTACACCGCCGCCACCGGCATGGAGGCGATGCAAACCAAACTCGATGTGATCGCCAACAACCTGGCCAACATCAACACGACCGGTTTCAAAAAGGACCGCGCCAACTTCGAAGACTTGTTGTATCGAACCGAGGTGTACCCCGGCGTGCAAGATGCAACGCAAACCCCCACCGCGGTCGGCACCCAAGTCGGCTTGGGAGTTCGCGTGACCAGCACGCAAACCGATCAACGGCAGGGCACCTTGCAACAAACGGGACGTGACTTGGATGTCGCCATCCAAGGCAGCGGCTACTTCCGTGTGGTGGATCCATCAAGCCAAGACACGATGTACACCCGGGCGGGCAACCTCGACATCAATGCGGATGGCCAATTGGTCATGGGGTCCGCGCAGGTCGGTCGTTTGCTCGATCCGCCGATCACGATTCCGAATGATGCCACCGCCCTCGTCATCACCAGCAACGGCGAAGTCATGACCCAGCAACCGGGGCAAACCGAACTGACCAACCAAGGCCAAATTCAGCTCGCCCAGTTCATCAACCCGGACGGGATGCTGAAGACAGGCGAAAATCTGTACATGGAAACAGACGCGTCTGGACCGGAACAAATCAACAACCCGGGAACCGACGGAATTGGTGTGCTTCGACAAGGAAACTTGGAAGCGTCCAACGTCGAACCGGTCCAAGAACTGATCGACCTGATCACGACCCAGCGGGCGTTCGAACTGAACAGCCAAGCGGTCCAGGCAGGCGATCAAGTCATGCAAAACATCTCTCAACTGCGACGGTTTTAAACCTTGATGGATTCGATCCCGAAAACGTCGTTCCGATCCGCCTTCGCAAGAGGGTGGTTGTTCGCGTGCGCAGCGGCGTGTTCGATTGGATTCTCCTTGCACCTGCCGGCACAAACACCGAGCGATGCCAACTCCATCGCCGACGCGGCGATGCGGACACCCTTCCATGGGGTCGACCCAAAGTTCAATCTCAATCCTGCACCGCGAATTTCGCCTGCCTCGATGCGGTCCTCCGACCAGCCCGAACAGCACGCAGGATTCCAGCCGACCAAGCCTCGTTCGAGCGGCCCACACAGCCAGACGATTGACGCGGACACACGTTGGCAATTCACCGCCATTGAAAACGCCAGCACGGATTCCCCTATCATCCGGCTCCGTGATGTCGTGCGTCCCTTGCATTCGAACATGGCGGCTTGGCCCCGCCTGGCCGATGCCACCGTGGGTCTGATGCCACTGGATGGAACGCCCGCCAGAATTTCTCGAGATCGATTGGCGGATTTGATCGTCGGCGGGCAAGCCACAGCGGGTCGCATCAAGATCTATGGGAATCCAACGATCTTGGTGCATGCCGTTCAGGACAGCAGTCCATCCCCAACGGGCAACACGCACTCCATGGCCGCACAACCCGTTTCGGCGTTTCGAGAGTCAATCGACAACACCTACGTTGCCCACGCGATGCTAGAAGCCCCGGCCGCCTCTGAATTCGCCTCTGCCCCAACCTCTGCCCCAACCTCTGCCCCGCAGGATGAATTGGATTTTGAAACGCGAGAGCGGCTCAGTCACTGGGTCCATCTCGGATTGAAAAACCAATTCCGCGACCTGTCCGACGCCTTTGACTACGAAGCCTTCTTCATTGCGCAGGAAGTGGGCCCGCTGACTGAAATGCAAGGCATTCGAGAGATTCGGTTCCTCGACCCGATCCCAACTTGGTCGGCCGAGAGTTCCTCTCCCACCACCTGCCGTGTCAAAATCGATGCACGCTCCAGGGTCGACGATTGCGAAGGCGTTGTCCGAGTCACCTTCACGCCCAAACCCGCCGTGGTCGTCGCGCGACGTCCGTTGCAACGCGGGCACCGAGTGGGTCCCGGTGACGTTCACTTGCAACCATCCCCCGTGACCGATCTTTCGGGCGACCAGGTCATGGACGTGAACGAAGTGATCGGGATGGAAGTCGTGGGGCTGATTCGAGCCGACGTGCCGCTTCGTCCGAGTGACTTTGCAGCACCACGATTGGTTCGCCGAGGTGACTTGGTCGAGGTTCAAGTGACCGGCGGCGGTATCCGCGTGACGACCACTGCCAAGGCTCTGGGCGACGGCGCCCAAAATGAACTGATCGAGATCGAAACACTCTCGCCCAAACGACGTCTGCTGGCCAAGGTCGTCGAACCGTCAGTCGTCGAAATCGTGACCCAGCCGAACCGCGTCCTCGCGAATCAACCCACTCGCAAATGGCAACCGCAACCATGACTTTCATGCCTCGCTCATTGGCCGCCACTGCGATGTCGTTGCTGTTCGCCAGCGGTATCGCCAGCGCTCAAAACTCTTCGTTGTTGCATGCCACGCCGCCGTGGATGCCCAACGCGCCCGCCAGTCGTCCCGGCATGGTGGCTCCCGCCAGCAACACACAAGCACGCGCGGTTCCCGGCGTGGGGGCGGACGCTGCCGTGATGCCACCGGAGTTCCTTCCACCGGGCATGGCAGAACGCGTCCCCAACGGTTCAGCAGCCAATGGCGGCGGTCCATCCGCTCCCAATCCGAACGCCGCCCAACCGGCCTACAACCAATCGCTTCCGCCTGCCGTTGGATTGGCAGGAGTCAGCTGGACGTACCAGCCCGCTCCTCCGATGCGAGCCTTTCGGATCCAAGACATCGTCACGATTCGGGTCGATGAAATCGCCCGCATGATGGCCGAAGGCGACACGGAAAAACGCCGCGTGTCGTTGTTCCAAGCCACCCTGGCGGACTGGATCAACCTTGGTAGCGGAGGTTTGATCCCCGACCCGCAAACCGAGGGTGACCCAACCGTGGACGCCCAAACCACCGCCAACTCACGAGCCGAAGCGTCGGTCGAATCGCGGGAATCGATGTCGTTCAACATTGCGGCTCGGATTGTGGACATCCGCCCCAACGGCAACTTGGTCGTGGAAGCTCGCAAGCAATATCGGGTCAATGACAACCTCTGGGAAACGTCGCTGTCAGGCATCTGCCGCGCCCAAGACATCGGGCCCGACAACGTCGTGCTCAGTCGTGACCTGATCGACCTTGAAATCAACAAACAAGACCAGGGCCAATTGCGAGACGGTTACCGTCGCGGATGGTTCCAACGTGCCTTTGATCGTTTGAAACCATTCTGATGAACAACCAATCCATTTCTCGAGCTCCATTTTTCTTCGCTGCGATCCTGTGGGTCGCCGCTTCGTGCGGTGTCTCCTCCTCGATGGCAGGTGGATTGAAACTGGGCGACCTGTGTCGCTTGAAGGGTCAAGAAACCAACACGCTGCAAGGCCTGGGTTTGGTCGTTGGCCTTCAAGGCACAGGCGATGGTGACGCCGCCCCCAAGGGTCGTGCGCTGGCTCGGATGATGCAGTTGATGGGTGGTCCCATGGCCGTGGACGCCGCCGGACGACTGAACATCGAAGACGTTGGCGACGCCAAGAACGTGGCCATGGTTTTCGTCAGTGCGACCATTCCAACGGTCGGTGCACAGCAGGGTGACGTGCTGGATGTGACCATCAATGCGATCAGTGCCAAAAGCCTTGACGGCGGTTACTTGATGCTGACCCCGATGCTTGGGCCTCGCGCCGACAACCCCACCGTGTACGGCATGGCCGAAGGGCGTGTGTCCGTGTCGGCGGATGCCCCGCCCACTTCGGCGAGTATCCAAGGCGGCCTGAAAATGGAAACCACCGTGCGAGCGTCCTACGTTGAAAACGACCGCATCACCTTGATCATCGACCGAGACTTCGCGGACTTCAACACCGCGCAACGGATCGAAGACGAGGTCAACAGTTTGACTTCCCTGACGATGGGTGACCGCAATGCTTCGCGTTTATCCAGCCCCAACCACAATGCCGGCGCCGACCTTCGCGAGCCCGCCCACGCGCGTGCCATCGATCAATTGCACGTCGAAGTCATGGTGCCGCCGCTGTACCGCGACAACCCGATCAAGTTCATCGCGTTCTTGTTGGACATCCCCATTCAGTTGGCCAATCGCAGCAAACGCGTTGTGATCAATGAAGCCGACGGCGTGGTGGTGATCGGCGAAGACGTTGAGATCGCACCGGTCTTGGTCACTCATCGGAACCTGCGAATCGAAGCCGGTGGCGGAGGCCAATTCGTCGAAGTCGGTCCGGACGGAACACCGTCGGCCGCCAAGCTCAAAAGTTTGGCGGATGCACTGGGCGCCTTAGACGTCCCCACGGAAGACTTGATCGCCATCATCAAAACACTGAAAGCGAAAGGTGACTTGTACGGCGAAGTCATTTTTCGGTAGAGACAACTGAGTCGTCACATTGACTGACACTCGGTTTTTGAGCCGCCCTCCCATCGCCGACTTTCGTTTCCGAGGTCGAACCTGCCATGTCACCGCTTTCGTCTTCCCGACTTTCATCCCTGCAAACACCTTCGTTGCAACTGGGGCCCAGTGCAGAATCGAAGTCCACCTTGGACGCCCTTTCAAACTCCTCGTCCAATGAGACGGGCACCGAAGAGGCGGAACCACTGAAGGAAGCCTTTGGCGATTTTGTCGGGCAAACCTTGTTCGGAAGCATGTTGTCGACCATGCGTGAATCGGTCGGCAAACCCGCCTACTTCCATGGCGGGCGAACCGAAGAGGTCTTCCAACAACAGATGGATCAGCACCTCGTGGCGGCCATGTCAGAAGCCTCCGCCGACACGATCGCCAATCCCATGTTTGAACTGTTTCAAATGCAACGTCGAGCTTGATTGAACCACCGGATCAGTACTCGCTCATTGCCATCCATCACTTGCATCCCCATCCGTCCCCAGCATCTTTTTTCTCAACCGTCTTCCATCTGAAATATGACCAACGCTATGTCTGCTCATGAATCTTGGACTCAACGGGTCTCCGATTATGTCGACGATCTGGTTCAAATCACCGAGGCGATGGACCTGATACTGGACGAAACTCGCGTCCGCACAATCGCCTTGCAGCCCAACCAAGTGGATGAATCCACTGTGAAATTGGCGGAAACGATTTCGCAATTGGAAGCCATGGTGGAACGCCGCGACGTTTTGCTTCGCGATCCCGAGGCCCCCGAGGCTGGGCTCAGCCTATCAGAGAAACTCCTGGCGTCTCGACGCATTGAGGACGCTCGCCTGGCACGACGCTGCGGCGAAGCGGCGGAGCAAATCAAAACCACACACCAACGCGCCAATGCGTTGTTCGTGTGCCAGTACCACCTTTCGCAGTTTCAATCCGAGATGCTCGACCGATTGGCTGGCGTTGCCGCCCCCCCCACCTACGAAAAACCCAATGCCAAGGGTGGTCAAAAATCAAACCGCGGTGGTGGGGAACTGTTCAACGAAGCTGCCTGAAGAAGCCGCTCAAAACGAATTGACATGGTGACTCTGCGAAGACTACACCAGTGACGCAGGCTTTCCTGAATAGGTAAACTTGTCGTGGTCCCACCGTGCGGCCACTGACTTCATTGATTTTTTTGTTGAAAGGATTCCCACGTGTTTGTTGCTGCTTCGACCCGATGCTGGCCAGACCTTGAATTGCAGGCCTCGATCGAACTGCTTCAGGATTTGGATTTCACCGCGATTGAGATCGCGATTCATGAATCGTCCGCTCACTGCCGTCCCAGTGACGTGTTGAGCGATGAAGACCGCGGCATTCAGTTGCTCCGGCACACCCACCGTTTAGAAATCAGTGGGTACAGCGTCGAGTTGGACTCCACCGGCGAACAACACTACACCGATTTTGAAGGCATTTGCCGGATCGCGAAGGCGACCAAAGTCGTCAACATCGCAGTGCCCTCCAGCGAAAAAGGCACCCCGTTCAACGAGGAAGTGGAACACCTGCGGCGATTGGTTGCCATCGCGGAAGGCGAAGGCGTGCGAGTCAACGTGCGGTCGATGCTGGGCTGCCTGAGCGAAGATCCCGACACGCTGCTGGTGCTTTGCAACAATGTCGATGGGTTGGGCGTGACGCTCGATCCCAGCGTGCCCTTGGTGGCCGCTCATGAAAATCCCGCTGCTGGCAAGACAATGGCCGGTGGAAAGGGCTTCGATCAAATCCTGAAGTTCGTCCACAACGTTCACCTTCGCGACACCCGCAAAGACGCTTTCCAAGTCAGCGTGGGCCAAGGCGAAGTCGATTACGGCAAACTGGTCACCCAACTGGAACGTGAAAAGTACACCCGTGCGTTGACCGTCGACATGACACCGATGGAAGATTACGACCACCGCGTGGAACTTCGAAAACTGCGTCGCTTGCTCGAAACGTTGATCTAAGCCACGCGACTTCACCCCCATGTCTGATCGCGTCCTGTCGCGATCCCCCCGGCCCACGGAGGTTTCGGTGCTGAGCCCCCAATCGACTTCCTGGACGACCGAACTTCCAACCGATGCCGACCAATTGGCCGATGGGCTGACCCGACATCTGCTGCCGAATGATTCGACGCCATCGACCACCCAGGCCCTCCCACCGTGGTCGCTCAATCGAGATTTTCGATGTGTGATGGCGCCGCATTTGGCATACGGTCGACACCGTGGCCCTCACCGTTGCCATTCGCGACACGCGGCTGTCGCGGTTTGCTTGTTCCAAGATCCCACCACGGGTTCATGGATGATTCCGTTGACCCGGCGTCCCACGACACTGCGTCATCATGGCGGCCAAATCTGTTTCCCCGGTGGCCGGATCGAACGCGGAGAAACTCCCTCGCGTGCGGCCCTGCGTGAGTTTGAAGAGGAACTGGGCGGCCCCGCTCACGTTCACCGATGCTGCGGTGATTTGCCGCGGCAGTACGTTTACGCCAGCGATAATTTGGTCACCCCGATCGTGTTCGTGATCGATCCGCCGGCCCCCGATTGGCACCCCGATCCCGCGGAGGTGGACGAAGTCATCGACTTCCCGATCGAAGCCGTTTTGAATCCCACGCAAGACGCGACCTCCCGGCAGTCGCAGGCTGAGAAAACATGTCAAATTGACATGATTCAGCAAACCAAATCACTGCGTTCAGGAATCCACCCGGACTGCGTCGCCGGCCACCTGACCTTCGCGGTGCCCGCATTTCGGCATGGTTCGGTGAATGTTTGGGGAGCCACTGCCATCATTCTGGGCCAATTGGCCCAGGCTTTGCATTCCCTTTAGCCTCCAGCCACTCCCATCGTTCAGATTCCGCTGGATCCCATTTGGCGAGACATTCTGCAAAACGGTCATTTCACTAAGAGAGACGGCCCCCTCCGGAAAACCGCATTTCGGCCGCGTTTTACCAATCAACTCGTCCTGAGCGGCAGGTTGTCCCACCGACTCCAAATCAACCGTTAGGCAAATTGACAGTTTCCCGACGGTTCCTAAAATCACTCTTCCAATAACACCGTAACGTTCAAGGACCTTGGCCATGGCCTCAGAAGCAGTCAAAGAATTCAACGACGACAATTTCGATTCCGAAGTCCTCCAAAGCGACGGCCCTGTGCTGGTCGATTTCTGGGCTCCATGGTGTGGTCCTTGCCGTCAAATTGCCCCCATGATCGACGAACTGGCTTCCGAGAATCCTGGCGTCAAGATTGGCAAAGTCAACATCGACGACAACCCAGGTGCCGCTCAGAAGTTTGGCATCAACAGCATCCCGACTTTGTTGCTGTTCAAGAACGGCGAAATCGCGGACACCTTCGTTGGCGTTCGCCCCAAAGCCGCTCTGCAAGACGCCCTGACCTCGGTCAGCTGAATTCAAAACCGAATTCAACTTGAACCATTCGATTCACCTCGCGTTCCTTTCGGGCCGCGAGGTTTTTCAATGCGCTGGTCCTGAGCGGGAAAGCACGGTGGGGCACACCGTTCGACTCCGCCTTCGCTCACGCCAGAATATCGTTCACCAATTCGCCGTGCACATCGGTCAATCGATAGTCTCGGCCCTGGAAACGATAGGTCAGTTGTTTGTGATCAAATCCCAGCAGATGCAAGATCGTGGCGTGCAAATCATGCACGTGCACCGGGTTCTCCGCGACATCGAAACCGAGTTCATCCGTCTGCCCGTAAGCCAAACCGGACTTCAATCCACCGCCAGCCATCCACATGCTGAATGAGTTGGGATGATGATCGCGACCGTCATTGCCACCTTGAACCATGGGGGTCCGACCGAACTCACCGCCCCAAATCACCAGCGTCTCATCCAGCATGCCTTGCTGCTTGAGATCTTTGACCAACGCGGCGCAAGCCTGATCGGTATCGGCACAGTTCCGCTTCAAGCCTCCCGTCAAACCACCGTGCTGATCCCATGATTCATGGAACAGTTGCACAAAGCGAACACCCCGCTGAACCAAACGGCGAGCCAACAAGCAATTGTTCGCGAAGGACATTTTGCCAGGCTCGGCACCGTACAACTTCAGGATGTGCTCCGGTTCCTTGGCGAGCGACATCGCCTCAGGTGCACTCGATTGCATCCGGTAAGCCATCTCATAGCCGTTGATGCGGGTCGCAATTTCAGGGTCCCCGACCACATCCAATCGCCTCCGGTTCAACTCGTTGACCGCTTGCAGCGAATGACGCTGCGACCAATCGCTGATGCCAGGCGGATTGGACAGGTACAGCACCGGATCGCCACTGCTACGGAACTCCACCCCGGAATGCAACGAAGGCAGGAAGCCTGAATTCCAATTCCCAGACCCGGCACTGGGGCCCTTCTGCCCGCTGTTGAAAACGACAAAGGCAGGCAGATCACGCGATTCGCTGCCGAGTCCATAAGTGGTCCAGGCCCCCATGCTGGGTCGTCCAAATTGCTGGGACCCCGTGCTCATCATCAACTGCGCAGGAGCATGGTTGAACGCGTCGGTCTTCATCGAGCGGATCAGACAAATGTCGTCGAGCACACCGCCGGTGTGAGGCAGTAATTCACTGATCGGAGTTCCAGCCGATCCCTTCTTTTCAAATTTGAATTTCGGTCCCAACAGTTTGGAGTTCGGATTGATGAACGCCGCTCGGTAACCGTCCAGCAATTCAGGCGGCGGCAGCGTTCCATCGAGACGCTCCAAATCCGGTTTGTAGTCGAACATTTCAAACTGGCTGGGACCGCCGCCCATGAACAACAAGATCACATTCTTGATTTTCGCGGGAAAGTGCGGGGCTTTGGGCGCCATCGGATCCACCTGGGACCGGTCCGTCTCGGCGACGCCCAATTCACCGGCATCGGCCATCAAGGACGTCAGCGCAATGTGGCCCAAACCGAGACCGCATTGCTGCAGGAACCAACGTCGCTTCATCAAATCCAACCCCTGCGCGAAGTGCGAGGGATTGGTGAAGTCAGAAGGGGCGGATTGCAAGAAAGGCATGTTGAAAGACTTCATGATTTGGTGATCGTTTCGTCCAGGTTCAAAATCGTTCGACTGACCGTCATCCAGGCCGCCAATTCAGCCGCCTCGAATCCGGTGAGTTGCTGGCACAATCCTGCGGGGACACCCAATAACTCCGGCAGATTCAAATTTCCGTCGGCAATGTGGTCGCGTTGTTGCTGAAGCAAACGCAGCAGGATTTGAACTTCCTCGGCATCGGGTTCGCGACTGGTGCACCATCGAAACGCAACCTGAATTCTTTGAGCGTCATCGGCGGATGCTTCCCGCAGAATACGTGCCGCCAAAGCTCGTGCCGCATCGACAAATTGAGGTTCGTTCATCAACACCAGCGACTGCAACGGTGTGTTGCTTTGCTCGCGACGAACACAAGCCGCATCGCCCTTGGGTGCATCGAAGACTTGCAGCGGCGGGTAGGGAACGCTGCGGTACTGATGCACGTACAGACTCCGGCGGTATTGGTCGGACCCTGTCGACGTGTTCCAGATCTTGGGCCCGTAGCTGGTCGGTGGTTGAAACAAAAACCCTGGGGCCGGCGGGTAAATGCTGGGGCCACCGACGGACGTGTTCAGCAAACCACTGACGGACAGCGCCAGATCGCGAATCATCTCCGCTTCCATGCGGTGTCGTGGCCCGCGTGCGAGCCACTGATTGTCGGGGTCATCTCGCCAGGCCTGATCCGGGACCGTGGACGATTGGCGGTAGGTTGCCGAGTCAACAATCAAGCGATGAATGTGCTTCAACCGCCAGCCATTTTGCATCAGTTCGGTGGCCAAGTAGTCCAACAACTGAGGGTGACTGGGAGCGGCGGATTGAAACCCAAAGTCCTCCGGCGTCGAAACCAAACCGCGACCAAAGTAGGCCTGCCAGATTCGGTTCACAATCGCGCGCGCGGTCGTTGGCGAATCCTTGGACACCAACCACTTGGCGAATCGCAGACGGTCCGGTGCGTCATCGCTTGGCATCTCGTGCAAAAAATCGGGAGCGTTGGGCTGGACCGGGTCGGTCGGATTCAAGAAGTCTCCACGCGCGAACACAAACGTCTCGCGAGGGTGCTGAGTGGCTTGTGCGACAAGCTGGGTCGTTGTTTGGGGGAACTGTTGCCACAGCGATTCCACCTGGGCATCAAGCGTCAACAATTCCTTTTCGATCGCTGTCGTCGATGGGTCGTCATTGCTGGACGGGTCATCACTGTTCGCCGCGTCATCGTTCTTGGATGCGTCATCGTTCTTGGGTGCGGCGGTCGCCAGCGAACGATGCCATGCCGTGAATGCGAGTTGGGCTTGGGAACTCGTCCAATCATTGGGATCCATTGCCAAAACGGATTCCGCTTCGGTGGGAACCGAGGAAGCAGGCAATTCAGCCGCGTCGGTGATGCTGACGCGATAACGTCCGATCAAGAAGTTTTGATTGTCGTCGCTGTTCCAGCCCCCGTGCTTTTGCACCAGCGTGAACGTGACTTCGGCTTGGTCGTTGATCGTGACGGGGGTTTCGGGAACGAACACGATGTGGCGAGATTGGTTGCTGCGTCCGGGCCCGATGTCCGTGGTCCACGCCGTGGCTTCGTCACCATCGATTGCGTATTCCGGCGGTCCCACAACCCGTTTGTCCTGTTCGGGATCACGATTGCGGTATTGCGGCTTCAAGGTCCGCCGCGACGGATTGGCATCGCTGAACGCACGATGAAACTTCACCCAAACGGCCGGCTTGGGATCACCCTTCTCATCTTTGGTCAGCGGGGTGATCTTGAGTTTGAATTCGGACAATGCCCCCGTGCCATCAATGCTGCGACCGGGGCCACCCCGAGGCAACTGCGGGTGCGTGAGCGCGTCGAGCCGAACCGCGGTGATTGTGCCCACGTGAGTTTCCAGCGTGAAGTCGTTGCTGACTTTCGTGGGTGCATAGCTTTCGCTGACAATCGATCCATCTTCCAAGACGTTGAATTTCTGGCCCTCGAACGGAACCTGGGTGGGATGCAACACTTGCCAGGCGACGTTGTTGCCAGGTCGCGACCGAGCCCACTCAGCCACCTGCTCACGCCACTCAGGATGTTCGCGTTGAAACACCTTTTCAGCCGCTTCGATCGACGCCAACACTTCGTCGCGTTGTTTCGTTTGCTCGGGTGTGAAGACGGTGATGCAGGCTTCATGAAAATCATTCAGGGCCGCGAACATTTCGTAGTATTCGTGGTGACTGATCGGATCGTATTTGTGCGTGTGACATTGGGCACACTGGGTGGTGATGCCGAGCACTGCCTTGCCGATCACATCCATCCGATCGAACATGCCTTCGATGCGAAATTGTTCGGGGTCGGCCCCGCCTTCTTCGTTGGTCATCGAGTTCCGCAGAAACCCGGTCGCGACGCGTTGACTTTGCGTGGCACCGGGCAGCAGATCACCGGCGATCTGTTCCAGGATGAATTGGTCGTAGGGCATGTCTTGGTGCATCGCATCGACGACCCAGTCACGATAGAACCACACATTGCGTTGCATGTCCTTTTCGTAACCCGCTGAATCCGCGTAGCGTGCCGCGTCGAGCCACCAACGCGCCCAACGCTCACCGAACGAAGTGGATTCCAGCATGCTGTCGCTGAGTTGCTGCAACAGCAACTCGGGATCATCCGACGAGGCGAGTTGATCCAACGTTTCCAGCGTGGGAGGCAACCCCGTCAGATCCAAATGCAATCGACGCGTCAACGTTGCGATGTCGGCGGGCTGGTTGGGGGAACGCTGGGTGGCTTCCAATCGCGACAGCACAAATCGATCGATGTCGTTGCGGCACCACTGCGAATTGGAAACGCTCGGTATTTCGGGAACACGTGGCGGAACGTACGCCCAATGCTCTTCATAAATGGCCCCCTGATCGATCCACCGCTGAATCGCGATTCGCTCCTCGTCTGTGATTGTCTTGCCAGTGCCGGGTGGTGGCATGACCAAATCAGGATCATCACTGGTGATCCGCGCCATCAACTCGCTGGCATCGGCGTCGCCGGGATCGATTGCCCCACCTTCGATCGCTTCGGCCCGCAGATCCAATCGCAGACTGGCTTCTCGGGTGGATTCATCGGGTCCGTGGCAAAGAAAGCACTTGTCCGACAGCACGCTGCGAATGTCTCGATTGAATGAAACCTCGTCGGCAAAGGTCGGCCGAATTGCGGATCCCAGTGACCACACCATCCCCACAAGCAAGACTGGCAGGGAAGTTCGACAGCAAGCGCTTCGAAGACAAAACGATTCGGCAGCCATTGGCTTCATTCAATTTGTTCGGCGGGACCAACCAAGATCCGCTCGCTGTGATCGCACCTAACCGACCGCTGACAAGCGAACGGGCAAGGGTGCTCCAGCAAGTGAAGTCTCGTCGGCGACAGTTCCGCCATCGCGGGTGGGCAGGGGAGGGTGCTGAGACAGCAACGGAAGGGGATCCCCCATTGTATCAGCGATGAATCCCGCCTGCCAAAATGAACCGATTCCTTTTCAAAGGCCCGTTCCAGGAACAAGGCAGCCCTGGGAGAATGCAGCGAGTTCATGCCCGACGCCCTTCCGCATGGCCATTCCCTTCGTTGATACAAGTTCGAACCGAATGAATCCGATTTCCTATGCCGGCACGATCCCGGAGAACCCCGACGAGGTGGTTGTTTACTTTGTCTACGGGACGCTGTGCCGAGGTCAGTGCCGGCAACATTGTTGGCCGATCACCCCGCTGGGCGTTCACCCGGCTTGGGTACAGGGGACCTTGTTCGGCCGAGCAGACTACCCAGCCTTGCGACCGGGAAACCAGCGTGTGGGCGGCGAATGTTGGTTCTTTTCGAAGCCAGACGCTGAGCGAGTGACTGCAGTCCTGGATGAAATTGAGGTGACAAATCAACCGGGACACCCCAATTTGTACGACCGCGTTGAATTGCAAGCCAATCTGGTCGCACCATCCCATCTAAAACCAGTCAATCAATTTGGTTTGCCGCAAACCTGGGTGGCGTCCGCCTATCACTACGCCACCGATCCGCTGCGGGACGGGTTCGATCGCTTGACCGAGCGGGAGACTGGAAATGGAAAAATAGTCGTTTGGCCGCCAGAAAAATGGCGATCATGGCGTGACCTTTGAACCACCGGCGGTGTTCAACCGAATTAACAAGGTGAAATCAGCCGCCCCCTGCTTGAGATCGTAGGT
Organism: Rhodopirellula islandica; assembly: GCF_001027925.1. Lineage (NCBI taxonomy): Bacteria > Pseudomonadati > Planctomycetota > Planctomycetia > Pirellulales > Pirellulaceae > Rhodopirellula > Rhodopirellula islandica. The sequence goes on from NZ_LECT01000041.1 coordinate 75,618, forward strand.
CGTTCCGAACGCCACAAGCGGGACCAGGTCCTGTTGGGACATTAGGAAATCAAGGTTGCCGTTTTTTCGCCACACTCCTAACATCGAACTGGACGGACGCGCGCAAGCTGCCTGAATGCCCTATTTTGGTATGCACGCATCCCTCCAACCTCTGTCGGTTTTTCCTTTTACCCGATCGTGATCTATGTCGTTTCGTCAAATCCTTCCCGTCGCGTTCCTCGCGGTGGGGTGCATTGGTTCCACCCCGCTTCAACAACCCGCCGTTGCGCAGGAACAAGTCGTCGAGCGGGCTGCAGCGGAACAAGCCGCTCCTCCGCAGCCCACGCCTCAGGACAAAGTGATCGCGAAGCTGATCGCCAAACTGATGCCGAGCAATCATGTTTCGGGCCGAGAACTCAATGACGAAATCAGTCGTCGAGCTTTGGATTTGTTTCTCGAATCCTTTGACCCGATGAAGCTGTATTTCTTGCAGAGCGACGTCGACGAATTCAAACGTTACTCCGAAGTGGTGGACGACCAAGTTCGCTTGGGCGACCTCAGCTTGGCCTATTACATCTACGGCCGCTTCACTCAACGTGTGGATGAACGCGTTGCCGTGGTGATGGAATTGCTCGACAGTGACTTTGATTTCACTCGCGACGAACAAATCATCATCGACCGCGACGCCACCCAATTCGCTCGCAACGCGGATGAAGCCCGCGACCGCTGGCGTCGTCAGATCAAATTGGCGCTGTTGGATTTGCGGAACGAAAAATCGGACTCCAAAGACGACTCAGAAGCCGATGAACCCGAGTTGACCAAGGAAGAAATCACCGCTGACGCCAAGGATCAATTGCGTCGCCGCTACGCACGTTACGCTCGCCGTTGGAAACAAACCAGCTCCGATGATTTGTTGGAACTGTTCCTCACCTCGGTGACCAACGGTTACGACCCACACTCGACTTACATGTCGCCTGCGACGCTGGAAGACTTTGCGATCAGCATGCGTCTGAACCTCGATGGCATCGGTGCCTCCTTGGGCGAAAAAGATGGCAACACAGTTGTGCGTCAAGTCATCCCAGGCGGGGCGGCTGATTCGCACGGCAAACTGAAACCAGATGATGTGATCGTCGCCGTTGGCCAAGACGCCGAAGGCGAGATGGTCGACATCGTGGAAATGCCACTCAAGGAAGTCGTCAAGCTGATTCGTGGTCGCGCTGGCAGTGTCGTTCGCTTGGCCGTTCGCCCCGGTGGCACAGGCAACGAAGAGATTTTCAAAATCGTTCGCGCCCGCATTGAACTCGAAGACTCCGCTGCTCGCGGCGAAGTGATCGATCACGAAATGCCAGGGCAGGGAAAAATCAAGCTTGGCTACATCAATCTGCCCAGCTTCTACATGGACATGGAAGCCGCTCGTCGCAACGAAATTGACTACCGCAGCAGCACCCGTGACGTCGAACGAATCCTGCGAGACTTCAAGGAACAAAACGTCGGTGGCGTGGTCCTCGACTTGACTCGCAACGGTGGCGGTAGCTTGACCGAAGCGATCAGCCTGACCGGATTGTTCATCGATCGTGGCCCTGTGGTTCAAGTCAAGAACTCAGACGGGTCGGTCCAACAATACGCAGACGACCAAAGCGGCACCGTTTGGGATGGCCCCTTGGTGGTTGTGACCAGCAAACTGAGTGCGAGTGCCAGCGAAATCTTCGCCGGTGCCATCAAAGACTATCATCGCGGGATCGTCGTCGGAGACCCGGCCACCCACGGCAAGGGAACCGTCCAAACGCTGATGGACATCGGGCAAAGCCTGTTCCGCAGCAACAATGCCAACTACGGGGCTCTCAAAGTCACGTTGCAACAGTTCTATCTGCCCGACGGTGAGAGCACTCAGCTCAAAGGCGTCGAAGCGGACTTGGTGCTGCCCAGCATGACCAGCAAACTCCCCGTTGCCGAAGGCGACCTCGAATACGCGTTGGAATTCGACAAGGTCCCGTTGGCGAAACACAACCTGTACGCGATGACGCCAGACAGCCTGCTCAATCAAATGCGAATCAATTCGGCAAACCGAGTCCAACAGGACAAGGAATTCAGCGAGCTGATGCGTCGGATTGAACTCTACGTTCGCGAAAAAGACCAGAAGAGCATTTCGCTGAACGAAGAAGAGTTCCTGCGTCGCCGGGCCGAACGTGAAGCCCAAACGGAAGCCGAAGAAGAGGAACTCGATGATGTTCTCAACAACGAGGAGATCTTCCGTGACACGTATTACAACAAAGAGGTCATGAACGTGGCCCACGAATACGTGACCGGACTGCGTTCGCAGAACTTGGCTGTTGCAAAGTAGCCGGCATGCTATCCTGGTCGTTGCAAGACGAGTGGGCGGGGTGATCGCTGGCACGGTTCGCGGTTCCCGCGTTTCCGGCTGGAGGAAAGTCCGGGCTCCAAAGGGCAGGATGGTCGATAACGTCGACCGGCCGTGAGGCCAGGGAAAGTGCAGCAGAGAGCAGACCGCCGAACGGTGACATCGCTTGCGGTGTCATGCGTGGTGAGGGTGAAACGGTGCGGTAAGAGCGCACCAGCGATCAGGGTGACTTGATCGGCTTGGTAAACCCCATCCGGAGCTAGACCAAACAGGGTGCATCATCGAGGCGGCCCGCCTCGTTATCGACACCCGGGTAGGTCGCAGTGGAGGCGACGAGCAATCGTCGTGCACAGATAAATGGTCACCGTCGATGTTCGCATCGGCACAGAACCCGGCTTACAAGCCCACTCGTTTTGCATTCTTTGTGCTTGAAAGCCATTCTGGAAAGGGGCCTGCTCCCTTTGGAAGCGGCTCATTTCAGACGGTTCTTCACAGGCTCACGGGAGAGGGCCAGCCCCTTTTCGGATAGGCACTTTGATTCCATGGCGATCTCCGACCCAAACGATCGATACGTCCGCCAAGCACAATTCGCCCCCATCGGCGAAACGGGTCAAGCCAAAATCGAATCCGCTCGCGTTGCGATCCTTGGCTGCGGTGCCCTTGGCTCCGTCGCTGCGGAGTTGCTGGTTCGCGCCGGTGTCGGTCACATTCGTCTGATCGATCGTGACTTGATCGAATGGAGCAACCTGCAACGTCAAAGCCTCTACGTGGAGACCGACGCCGAGCAAGCCCTCGCCAAAGCCGAGGCCGCCGCCAGTCATCTTCGCGAAATCAATTCCCGCGTCGTGATCGAAGAAGTCGTCGCGGACATCCACCCGGCGAATATCGCGGAACACCTTCGCGACGTCGACTTGGTCCTCGATGCCGCCGACAACTTCACGCTGCGGCTGCTGCTGAACGATTGGTCGCTCTCGACCGGCACACCTTGGGTTCACGGCGGCTGCGTTGGTGCCAATGGACAAGTCCGGTTCTTTGCGGGGGTGTCACCCTGCTTCCGCTGCCTCGTCCCCGAGGTTCCCGACCCCAGCGAAGTGGCCACCTGCGATACCGCGGGAGTGATCGGCCCAGCCACGCACCTGATCGCCAGCTTGCAATCGTCCGAAGCACTGAAGTATCTCTCGGGCAACGCGTCGGCGATCAACCCGCGTGTTCTCTCGATTGATCTGTGGCGCAACCAAATTCGAGAGGTCGCGATCGACGATCAGCTGTCCAGCCAATGCCCGGCTTGCTCGGGTGGGCAACGGGAATTTCTCGCTGCAGCCGAAGCGGGCGTTTCGCAAGCCGAAACGTTGTGCGGCCGCAACGCGGTTCAGATTCCCGGCGGAAGTCGCCGCATTGACTTGGCCAAAATTGCCGAGCGTTGGAACAGCGTTGCCCCGGTCCAAGCGACGCGATTTTTCACGCGTCTGCAATTGCCTGACGACCAAACCCTGACGCTCTTTCGCGACGGCCGAGCCGTGATCAGCGGCGTCCGTGACATCCCTCATGCCCGATCGATTTACGATCGCTACGTCGGTTCGTAAGCCAAGCCGACAAACCAACCGTAGCCGGATTCGCCAGAATTCGGTTGACGCCCGTAGGCCATGTCCCACATGGCGTCCACGCCGACGCTTTGGAACAAAGCGAGGCGTCAACGAACTGCCGTCGCGAGACCAACGCTCACCGGCCAAGAACCATCGCCAGGTAAAACCTGGCCTACAGCAGCCAAGTCAATTCGTAGCCGGATTCGCCAGAATTCGGTTGACGCCGTAGGCCATGTCCCACATGGCTCCCACGCCGATGCTTTGGAACAAAGCGAGGCGTCAACGAACTGCCGTCGCGAGACCAACGTGCACCGGCAAAGATCCATCGCCAGGTGGAACCTGGCCGACAGCAGCCACGTCAATTCGTAGCCGGATTCGCCAGAATTCGGTTGGCGCCCGTAGGCCATGTCCCACATGGCGCCCACGCCGATGCTTTGGAACAAAGCGAGGCGTCAACGAACTGCCGTCGCGAGACCAACGTGCACCGGCAAAGAACCATCGCCAGGTGGAACCTGGCCTCCAGCAGCCACGTCAATTCGTAGCCGGATTCGCCAGAATTCGGTTGGCGCCCGTAGGCCATGTCCCACATGGCGCCCACGCCGACGCTTTGGAACAAAGCGAGGCGTCAACGAACTGCTTTCGCGAGACCAACGTGCACCGGCCAAGAACCATCGCCAGGTGGAACCTGGCCTACTGCAGCCACGTCAATTCGTAGCCGGATTCGCCAGAATTCGGTTGGCGCTCGTAGGCCATGTCCCACATGGCACCCACGCCGATGCTTTGGAACAAAGCGAGGCGTCAACGAACTGCCGTCGCGAGACCAACGTGCACCGGCCAAGAACCATCGCCAGGTGGAACCTGGCCTACTGCAGCCACTTCAATTCGTAGCCGGATTCGCCAGAATTCGGTTCACGCCCGTAGGCCATGTCTCACATGGCGCCCACGCCGATGCTTTGGAACAAAGCGAGGCGTCAACGAACTACCGTCGCGAGACCAACATGCACCGGCCAAGAACCATCGCCAGGTGGAACCTGGCCGACAGCAGCCACGTCAATTCGTAGCCGGATTCGCTAGAATTCGGTTGGCGTCCGTAGGCCATGTCCCACATGGCTCCCACGCCGACGCTTTGGAACAAAGCGAGGCGTCATCAAACTGCCGTCGCGAGACCAACGCTCACCGGCCAAGAACCATCGCCAGGTGGAACCTGGCCTACAGCAGCCACATCAATTCGTAGCCGGATTCGCCAGAATTCGGTTGGCGCTCGTAGGCCATGTCTCACATGGCTCCCACGCCGATGCTTTGGAACAAAGCGAGGCGTCAACGAACTGCCGTCGCGAGACCAACGTGCACCGGCAAAGATCCATCGCCAGGTGGAACCTGGCCTACAGCAGCCACGTCAATTCGTAGCCGGATTCGCTAGAATTCGGTTGGCGCCCGTAGGCCATGTCCCACATGGCTCCCACGCCGACGCTTTGGAACAAAGCGAGGCGTCATCAAAATGCCGTCGCGAGACCAACGCTCACCGGCCAAGAACCATCGCCAGGTGGAACCTGGCCTACAGCAGCCACGTCGATTCGTAGCCGGATTCGCCAGAATTCGGTTGGCGTCCGTAGGCCATGTCCCACATGGCTCCCACGCCGACGCTTTGGAACAAAGCGAGGCGGCAACAAACTGCCGTCGCGAGACCAACGCTCACCGGCCAAGAACCATCGCCAGGTGGAACCTGGCCTACCGAGTCCGGTGACGAGAAACTGGCCTACGCGTCTTCCGGGACCGGGTACTTGACCGCGTTGCGGATCATTTTGGCCCGCAGCGTGGTCGACAAATCGATGTCCAACTTGTTCGCGATCGCGAGCAAATACGCCAGGCAATCCGCAACCTCTTCACCGACCTCGTGAAGCTTCTGTTCGTCGTCCTTCACGCGGGCGGATTCCTCCGGCGTCAACCACTGAAAATGCTCCATCAGCTCAGCGGTTTCAATCGCCAGCGACATCACCAGGTTCTTCGGCTGGTGGAATTCATGCCAGTTTCGTTCATCGACGAACTGATGCACGATCGCTTTCAATTCATCAACGGTGGCAACGTCGTCTTTGCGAGGCGGTGAATTCACGCGAGTGCTGCGTCTCAAATAGGAATGGGGGTTCTGGCCGAAGCGGAAGTCGTCAAGACTTTCGGCAACACAGGATGCAAACCGAAACTCTTGACGAGTTTCGCTACCCGAAGACTTCGCTGCGACGCAGCGCGAGTTGCAATCGATCGGCTTGGATGCCAACGACTCGAGCCGTGACGAGATCATGTTCGCGAAGCGTGTCCCCGTCAGCGACCTGCGTTGGACGATCAATCGATCCAAGAGCGTAGCGACACGTCGTGCCTTGCAATCGTCCGTCGGGGGTCACTTCCTCGACCAACAGCTCCAAATCAGAACCGACCAATGACTGGTAGTACTCGTCTCGCAGCTCGGCCTCGACTTCCCCCAACCGGTCGACTCGCTCGGAGATCAAGCCTTTGTCGAGTTGGTCCTCTCGTTCGGCAGCGGGAGTGCCGCGACGAGCCGAAAACGGGAACGCATGAATCTTTGAGAAGCCGGCTTGGCGACACGTCTGCAATGTTTGTTCGAATTCCTCTTCGGTTTCACCTGGGAATCCCGCGATGATGTCCGTCGTGATCGCGGGTCGGTCCAACGATTCGCGGAGCAGACGGCAACGATCAAGAAACATTTTGGTGCCCCAACGACGTCGCATGCGACGCAGGACGGAATCGCTTCCCGATTGCAAACACAGGTGCAGGTGCGGCACAACCTTGTCGGGGAACTCGGCCATCACGCCAATCAGTTCCCGAGTGACCTCGGTTGCCTCGATGCTGCTCATTCGAATTCGGAATTGGCCGGGGATCTGGCACAGGTCTTTGACCAAGTGCGCCAGCCGCACCCATTCTTCACGAGGCTTGTTGCGGTTCCAGTCGACGCCGTAGTGCCCCAGGTGAATGCCGGTCAGGATGACTTCGCGGTGTCCCGCGTCGATCAAACGAGTGACCTCGTCAACAATCTCTTGGCTGGGTCGCGAGTGCAGTTTGGGACGCACCATCGGAATGATGCAGTAACTGCAGCGAAGCAGGCATCCGTCTTGGACTTTGACATAGGCCCGTTTGCGGCCAGCGAATCCAGACAACCCGGTGGGCACATCGATGACGCCGAAGCGGCCCATCAAATCGCCGAGCTCCCGCTTGTCGGTCAGGACTTCGACGACGCCCGGCAGAGCACTGACTTCCTCGGGTGCCCGGGTGGCGTAGCACCCCATCACGACGATTCGAGCGTCCGGGTTTTCGCGATGCAACCGCCGGACAACTTGCCGACTTTTCGCGTCGCCGGTTTCCGTGACCGTGCAAGTGTTGACGATGCACAGATCGGCCGATTCACCATCACTGGCGTCTTCGTACCCGATCGTTTGCAAGCCCTGTCGCACCAGTTCGGTTTCGTACTGGTTGACCTTGCAGCCCAGTGTGCGGGTTCGAATTTTCGCCGTCATCAGAAAAGAATGCCTGTCAGCCTCGGGCTCGTTCAGCCACGAGCAGGTTCAATGGTGGCAGTCATGCTGCCTTTGCAACGGTCCAACTGTTCGTCTTTGCCAAACGCGTGGATTTGATCGCGTTTCAGTTCCGCCAGTTCCAACGTGGTGGTCATACAAATCGCACGGCCACTTTTGTCAACCTCTTTTGCGACTTGATAGCCTTTTTCGATGGGCATGCGGAACAAACGCTTCATCATCGAGATCACATAGTCATAGCTGTGGTCGGTGTCGTCCCACAGAATGACGTGATAGGGCGGTTGCCGTTTTGGCTTGCGGTCGCTGCATTGTTCTTCTTCCGTGACCACATCGGGCTCGGCAACGGCGGCGGAATGATCGGACATGCTTCCAACAGCTCCTCTTGAAATCTGGTGCAATCAGCGGCGTGTTACCCTGCCGCTTGGTGGTCCTGTTTTGGTTTGCGAAGTGCTATTGTAAGGACGTCCAGATAGACCTGTTAGTCCTCAATTACGGATTTTTCCGTATTCGAGGGCACGCCGCTTGATTCTCTTTCGCAATGCAAATCGATGTCCCAACCCGAACAATCTGCCACCCCTGGCTCTCCCTCCGCCTCCCCCTTGCCCACGGAGGTTCAGTCGCGACTGGACGACGGAAAGCAGCGTCACGAAGCCGAGTTGATTGAGTGGCTGAAGATCCCCAGCATCAGCAGCGACTCGTCTCGCCGCGACGACGTGCATCGTGCCGCCGATTGGCTGCTTGACAAAATGAACGCGGCCGGCCTGCAAACCGAATCCATCTCCACCAACGGGTTCCCACTGCTGGTCGCCTCCACCCCACCCGTTCCCGGAGCCCCCGTGGCCCTGGTCTACGGGCACTACGACGTTCAGCCACCGGAACCGCTGGAACTGTGGACCAGCCCACCATTCGAACCCGTCGTCCGCGATGGCAAAGTCTTCGCTCGCGGTGCAACGGACGACAAAGGGCAAGTCCTGACGCACATCCAAAGCGTTTGCGACTGGGTCGCCACTGGCCAACCGCTTCCGCTGCAAATCAAATTTCTGATTGAAGGGGAAGAAGAAGTCGGCAGCCAGAACCTGGACGATTGGTTGCCCCAACTCGCCGAAAAATTGGCCTGCGACGTCGTTGTGGTCAGCGACAGCAGCCAGTACGGACCGGGTCGCCCCGCCGTCACGTGCGGCCTGCGAGGGATCGCGACGTACGAATTGTTCGTCGATGGACCGAGTCACGACCTGCACAGCGGCAGCTTCGGCGGCGCGGTCGCCAACCCCGCCATGGCCCTGTGTCAGTTGCTGGCCAGCATGAAGAACGCGGATGGAAAGATCGCGATCGATGGAATGTATGACGATGTCGCACCGATTCCCGAGATCGAACGCGAGGCTTGGAAGAAGCTCGGTGCCGACGATGCGGAATTCGCCAGCAGCGTCGGTGCATCCGAACTGCACGGCGAAGCAGGCTACACCACCGATGAACGACGCTGGGCTCGTCCTTCGCTCGACATCAACGGCTTGACCTCCGGACACCAAGGCGAAGGCGTGAAGACGGTTCTGCCAGCCAAGGCTTCCGCGAAGTTCAGCTTCCGATTGGTGCCCAACCAAGACCCGAAACGACTGACTGGGCTGATCGAATCCCACCTCGAGCGTCATTGCCCGCCGGGCATTCGTTGGACACTGAAACCAGATCACGGTGCCGGTGCCATGCTCGCGGACGCAAACAGCCGCTACGCCAAGGCAGCCAGCGTCGCGATCGAGAATGCCTTCGGAACACCCCCCGTGATGATTCGCGAAGGCGGCTCGATTCCGATCCTGGCTCGGTTCCAAGAAGTTCTAAAGTGCGATTGCTTGCTTCTCGGTTGGGGCCAAAACGACGATGCCGCGCACAGCCCCAATGAAAAGTTCTCACTCGAGGATTTCCACCGCGGCATCCAAGCCTCGGCCTCGCTCTGGCAAGCCATCGCCTCGGCGTAAAGCGGGAAGATGTCACCGCTCCGCGGTTCCGTCCCCGGCCGACCGGTCGCGATCAGACCAGTCACGATCAGATCCAACGCAACCAGTCGCGGAGCGACGGCATCCGATAGCCTTGGGTTTCAACCCAAGGTCTCGTGACGCCACCCGCGCCACCCAAGTCGCGGAGCGACGACAGCCGGAAACACCTCGCAATCACCTGTCGCCACTCCGCGGCTGGCCGATGTTTGTCGTCGCCGCCCAAGACCTCGGGTTGAAACCCGAGGCTGGCAAATGTCACCGCTCCGCGGTTCAGTCCCCCGCACAACCAGTCGCGGAGCGACGGCATCCGAAAGCCTTGGGTCTCAACCCAAGGTCTTGTGATGCCACCCGCGCCACCCAAGTCGCGGAGCCCGCCTGCGGCGGCAAACCCGCGATCAATAATCCGTCGCGGCGCCGCCGGATTCGGCGATCGACACCGTGCTGCCTTTGACGGCCTGACGAACCTGACGCGTCTCGACTTCTTTTTGCAGACGCGCGATCGCTTCCTTGATTGGCATCGATCCCAGGTCGCCTTCGATTCGGTCACGCAACGCAACCTGTCCCGACTCGGCTTCCTTCGGCCCCACGACGGCCATGTAGTTGACCAAGTCGATTTGGGCGTTGCGGATCTTGGCTTGGACCTTGCCATCGGACGCATCGACGGTGACCTTGAACCCGGCTTCGTCGAATTGCTTGGCCACCGCGGTCGCGTATTCGACCGATTTGTCCGACAACGGCAACACACGAATTTGCTCGGGTGACAACCACATTGGGAACGCACCGGCAAAGTGCTCGATCAACATCCCGGTGAATCGTTCCAGCGAACCAAATGGGGCCCGGTGGATCATCACGGGACGGTGAGTCGCGTTGTCGTTGCCTTTGTATTCCAGCTTGAAGCGATCGGGCAGGTTGTAATCCAACTGCACGGTTCCCAACTGCCACGAACGACCGATGCAGTCACGCACCATGAAGTCTGCCTTGGGGCCATAAAACGCCGCTTCACCGGGCTCTTCATTGAACGACAAACCGGAATGCTCCAGCACGCCTCGCAGAGCACCTTCGGCATGATCCCAGTTTTCTTCGCTGCCAACGTACTTGCTGCTGTCCGGATCCCGGAGTGACAACTGCACGCGGTAATCATCCAGCCCAACGGACTCAAGAACGAACTTGGTCAGCTCAATCGTCGCACGGAATTCCTCTTCGACTTGATCGGCGGTGCAGAAGATGTGCGCGTCGTCTTGCGTCAAACCACGCACTCGCATCATCCCGTTCAGTTCGCCAGTTTGCTCGTGGCGATAAACGGTTCCGAACTCGAACAACCGCAACGGCAACTGACGGTACGACCGCGGCTGGGCAGCAAAGATCTGACAGTGGTGCGGGCAGTTCATCGGTTTGAGCAAGTACCGCTCATGATTGAGTTGCCAACGATGCAGCACGTCCTTTTTCGCGTCGTTGGATGCCGACGGTTTGTACTCCGGCAACTTGACGCCGAACACTTCCGCGGCGGCAACCAACTTGTCTTCGTCATCCTTGGACAAATCATCTTTGTCCAGACGAGTGCTCCAGGCATCCAGCAACCCACCGACTTCGCTGCCGAACAACGGAGCAAACTGGCTGTCGCGGTAGTAAGGGAAGTGACCGCTGGTTTCGTACATTTCCACGCGACCGATGTGCGGGCTGTAGACCGGGTCGTAACCGCGTGAAAGCAATTCGCGACGCAAGAAGTCTTCCAGCGTGACACGAACGCGAGCTCCCTTGGGCAACCACAGGCACAGACCTTGGCCGACTTCGGGGTTGATCGCGAACAAGCCGTGTTGTTTGCCGAGCACGCGATGGTCGCGACGCTTGGCTTCCTCGAGCTGTTCGAGGTAGCTGTTCAGTTCTTTCTTGTCAAAGAACGCGGTGCCGTAGACTCGTTGCAACTGACGTCCCGAGGCATCGCCTTTCCAATACGCCCCAGCAACGCTCAGCAGCTTGATCGCTTTGATCATGCCCGCGTGAGGGATGTGAGGTCCGCGGCACAGGTCGACGAACTCGCCTTGGCGATAGAAGCTGACCGTGGCTTGGTCGCCCAAACCGGTTTCGATGTGTTCGACCTTCAAGTCTTGATCGAGGTCATCGCAAAGCTTGCGAGCTTCGTCGCGATCGAGCACAAAGCGTTCGAACGGTTCTTTGGCTTTGATGATCTTTTTGATTTCCGCTTCGATCTTTGGAAAATCATCCTCGCTGATTTTCTCCGGCATATCGAAGTCGTAATAGAAACCACCCGAAGTGGTCGGACCGAACGCCAGCGAAACGCCTTTGTAGATTCGCATGATCGCGCGAGCCATCACGTGGGCCGCCGAGTGACGCAGGACATCCAGCGCCGATTCATCACGCGTGGTCAGCAAACGAAGCGGAACCACATTCTCCTCGTCGGCCATTTCGCCGAGAGGACGGAATGAATCGACGATCGTGCCGTCCACTTCGGCCGCCACGACACTGCGGGCAAGGCCTTCGCTGATCTCTTTCGCGACGTCCATCGCGGTGGCGTCGGCGGGTTGGGTCTTCAGCGAACCGTCCGGCAAACGGACTTGAACTTCAGCGGCCTGGGAGGAGGGGGAGACGGAAGGCGAGGGGGAATCAGAGGACATCAGACAATTTTCTTTCTGAACAAGGATGGGTCGCGAGATACGAAGTCGCGAATCGACCGTCAAGAATAGCGGGTCAGGGGGGGACAGCAGAAGTTCAGTTCGAGTTCGCCCTGAGTTTCACGGTTCTTTCGTCCGACGTCAGCCATCGCCCGTGCCCCCATTTCCCGAGCAAAACCCTGGCCGAACCCAGGCGGCCCGTCCCCTCTGCAGGCTGCGAACCAGCCTCCCTGAAACACGGCAATCCTCGCCACTTCGCACGGCCAGAGCACCTGATTCAGTTGCGACATGGCGGCCCGTGGACCAAAATGCAATTCCTGCCCTCCCAATTCGCTCCTCGCCACCCCCGCCTTGCGAATGCCTGCGTCCTCGCTCTCCGTGGTTTTCCCGACTGCCAATCCGATCGCACTGACGCTCGGGGCGGCAATCGTTCTGGCCTGCTGCACGACGGCCCAAGCAGAACAAACGGTCGCCCATGAGGTTTCCTTCCAAGAAGACGTGCGTCCGATCCTTTCGAACCACTGCTTCGCTTGCCACGGCCCCGACGAGAACCACAACGCCGCAGGATTCCGCTTGGATGTCGAGGGCGAAGCCGACCTGGATGAGGTGCTGGTGCGGATCGATTCGGAGGATCCCGATTCGATCATGCCACCGCCGGACATGCACAAACCGCTGAAGCCCGAGCAAGTCGCGATTCTGAAACAATGGATCGAACAGGGTGCTCCCTACGAAACACATTGGTCGTTCGTCGCTCCGACCCCACCTGCGCTGCCCGAGTTGGTGGACGCCGACTGGACCTCCCCCATCGATCGCTTTGTGCGTTCCAAGATGGAATCGAAAGGACTCTCACCTCGACCGACAGCGGATCGTCGAACTCTGATCCGCCGACTTTCGCTGGACCTCACCGGGTTGCCACCGACCGCCGAAGAGATCGACGCGTTCCTGAACGACGACTCCGAAACCGCCTACCCGGACCTCGTTGACCGCCTGATTGCGAAACCCGCGTTCGGCGAACACATGGCCCGCTACTGGCTGGACCTCGTCCGATTCGCGGACACCAACGGGATGCACCACGACCACTACCGCGAGATGACGCCGTATCGCGATTGGGTGATCCGTTCGTTCAATGAGAACTTGCCCTTTGACCAATTCATTGTGGATCAACTTGCCGGCGATCTGCATCCCGATCCCAGCGTCAATCAACTGATTGCCTCGGGCTTCAACCGATTGCACTTGATCATCGATCGCGGGACAGCCTTGCCCGAAGAAAGCTTCATGAAAAATGTCGTCGACCGGGTTTCGGCGGTGGGCACGGCTTTCATGGGGCTGACCCTGCAATGCGCCGTTTGCCACGACCACAAGTACGACCCGATCTCACAGAAAGACTTTTACTCGCTGTACGCATTCTTCAACAACTTTGATGGCGGCCCTGAAACGGGTGGACGTCGCGGCACCGATTTCCAGCGCGGGCTGCAACCGCCGTTCATCGAACTCCCATCGGACGAACAAGCACAAACGTTGGCTCGTTTGAACGACGAGATCGCCCGTTTGCAAACCGAAGCCAAAGACTTGCAACCCAAGCCCAAACCGGAACCTCCCAAGAAAGAAGAACCCGCTGCCGAGAAGGTCGAGAAAGAAACGAACGGCAAAGAGAAAGAGACCGAACCGTCTCCGAGCGTTGCGAACCCGGATGCAACCAATTCCCACCCTCCCTCTGGGACGGTCGAGCCAAGCCAGGAGAAGGCTGAGGAGGAAAGCCCCACGCCAGCCGAACCGGAAATGTCACCGGAAGAACGCAAGCAAAAACTGCAACAGGTTCAAGCCGCGATCGCGAAACGGAACCAAGAACGTGATGGCATCTTGGTCAATGTGCCCGCAACCTTGGTGATGAAAGAACGAGCGGAAATCCGTCCGGCTCACATCCTGATCCGTGGTGCTTACGATGCCCCCGGCGAAGTGGTCAGCCGCGACACGCCTTCGTTCTTGCCACCGATGCCAACGACCGATGACCCAAACGCCACCAAAACGCGGATGGACCTGGCACGCTGGATGGTCGATCCTACCAACCCGTTGACCGCACGCGTCGCGGTCAATCGTTTTTGGCAACAATTGTTCGGCGTGGGGTTGGTCAAAACCTCCGAGGACTTCGGCGCTCAAGGGCAGCTGCCGTCGCACCCCAAGTTGCTCGATCACCTGGCCATCGACTTCATCGAATCTGGGTGGAACGTGCAAGCGTTGATGCGTTCGATGGTCAACACGCAGGCGTACCAGCAAACGTCGATCGCACCGTCGGACGACTACAAGTCCGACCCGCAGAACCGGTGGCTGGCTCGTGGGTCACGTTATCGACTAGATGCCGAAGTCATTCGCGACCAAGTGCTTTCCGTCTGTGGACTCCTCAGCCCCACGATGTACGGCAAGAGCGTCAAACCACCGCAACCGGAAGGCCTGTGGAAGATCGTTGCGATGCCAACTTCGTATCCCAACAGCTACGTCCCCGATTCGGGCGAAAAAACAGTTCGCCGAAGCGTCTACACGTTTTGGAAGCGAGGTTTGCCACCGCCACAAATGACCATTTTCGATGCCCCCAACCGTGACAGTTGCATCGCCAGGCGAGAACGCACCAACACGCCGCTGCAAGCGTTGATGATGATGAACGAGCCTCAGTTTTTCAGCGCGTCGACGACATTTGCCAAACGCTTGCTCGATGATGAATCGCTGAATGCCGACGAGGGCGGCAATCAAAAACGCTTGGCCGCTGCCTACGAGACGATCACGTCGCGTCCGCCAACCGACGCGGCTCTCGAGTCGTTGTCACAATCGCTCGACACCTTTCAAGCGTTGTATGAATCACAGCCGGCCGAAGCCACCTCGCTCGTGCAACGATGCACGGACCCAGCCGTCCAGTCCGTGACTTCCGTGCCCGACCAAATCCGCTTGGCCGCATGGACGATGGTGGTCCATTCCATCTTGAATCTGGATTGTGTTCGAACCAGGGAATGACCTCCCGCTTCGCCCCGCAAGCCAAATCGCCGAATTCGACCTGCCTCTTCAATGACCTCGCCATGAACGTCTCTCAAAACCACGCTCTTCCAACCCTCGCCAACCTGTCCGGTCGGCGACAGTTCCTGCAGCACGCCGGGATGGGACTGGGAGCGGCAGCGTTGGGTTCGATCGTCGCGCGGGCACAAGCCAACGAAGCCGTCTCGGCGGAGAAGCCCGTGGCAGCGGATTTGAAAGCGGGCGAAATGGCGGGACTGCACTTTCCCGCCAAAGCCAAACGGGTGATCTTCCTGTTCATGGCGGGGGCTCCCAGCCAAATGGATTTGTTTGATTACAAACCCGAGCTCGCCAAGCAGTTCAAACAGCCGCTGCCGCCCAGCGTCAGCAACGGGCAACGCGTCACCGCGATGACTCGCGGCCAGGAACAAATCATCGCGCCATCGATGTTTGAATTTTCGCGACATGGAGAAAACGGCGTCCACCTCAGCGAACTGTTGCCGCACCTTGGAACCGTGATCGATGACATTTGCCTGATTCGTTCCACGCACACCGACGCGATCAATCACGACCCTGGCAAGACGCTGTTCTGCACCGGATCCGAGATCCCCGGCAAAGCGAGCCTGGGATCCTGGCTGAGCTATGGCCTCGGCCGGATGAACGAAAACCTGCCCGACTTCATCGTCCTCAATTCGGCGTTTTGGAGCGGTGACAAAGCCAACATCCAAGCACTCTACAGTCGCCTGTGGGGATCGGGTTATCTGCCTTCCAAACATCAAGGCGTCTCGTTCCAACCCTCCGGTGATCCCGTCTTGTTTCTCTCCAATCCCCAAGGAGTGAACCGCGAAAGCCGGCAGAAGATGCTGGACCTGGTCACGGATCTGAATCGCCAACACATGCAGCAAAGCGGTGACCCTGAAATCCTGACCACCATTGCGCAGCAAGAGATGGCATTTCGGATGCAAGCGTCTGTGCCCGAACTGACTGATCTGAGCCAAGAAACCGAAGACACCTTGGCGATGTACGGCCCCGAAGTTCACAAGAGCGGCTCGTTCGCACGCAACTGTTTGATGGCACGCCGCATGGTCGAACGCGACGTGCGGTTCGTGCAACTGTTTCACCGCGGTTGGGATCACCACTCGCACCTGCCCAAGAAAATTCGTGGCCAGGCGTACGACGTGGATCAACCCTGTGCCGCACTGATTCGCGACTTGCGGCAGCGGGGGATGCTCGATGACACCCTGGTCGTGTTCGCGGGCGAGTTTGGACGCACGACTTACTGCCAAGGCAAACTGACGCACAAAGATTACGGACGCGATCACCATCCACGTTGCTTCACGACTTGGATGGCGGGTGGGGGTGTCAAAGGCGGCATCGCCCACGGGGTCACCGATGACTTCAGCTACAACGTGGTCGAGAACCCGGTTCATGTGCGCGATTTCAACGCCACCATCCTGCATCAACTGGGAATCAACCACGAACGACTGACGTTCCCATTCTTGGGACTGGATCAACGTTTGACGGGTGTGGAAGAAGCCCATGTCATCCACGACATATTGGCCTGATGCCAAATCGCGAATCGCACCCCCTCGACGATTCACCGTTGTTTGAAATCGGTCGAAGACGGTGTTGCCCAAACCAAGTCGAGACGCGTCCTTCATTCACGACGGCCCCGTCCGGGGCGAGGTTGCATGCATGGCTCCGGCGGAGTTCTCGTGGATCGCCCGGTTCGGAAGCCTCGAGAACACTGACGCATTGAGAGATCGAGCATGGTCAATTTGTTCCGCCGGCACTAGGATTTTGAAGCACACGCCAGGCTGGATTGCGGAGCAATCCAGGACACTCCCAATGCGAGCGGACTTAGAACTGCGTCATGGATTTCACCGCAATCGATTTTGAAACGGCGACGCGTCGCTCCGACAGTGCTTGCCAATTGGCGGCGGTCCGTGTTCGCGGCGGTGAGATCGTTGACTCGGTAAGTTGGCTCATTCGGCCGCGACCGTTTGTGTTTTCACCAGCCAACATTCAGATTCACGGCATCACCCCCGGCATGGTGCGTGACGAGTCCGAATTTGGCGAGCTTTGGCCGGACATCCAATCCACGCTGGGCGATGATTGCTTGATCGCTCACAACGCCAGTTTTGATCTCGGCGTGTTGATGGCGTGCTTGGAATCGCATGATCATCCCGTTCCGGAAATGCAATACAGTTGCACGCGAGCGATCGCTCGGCGGACTTGGCCCCAGCAACCTCGGTTTGGTTTGAAACCGCTGTCGGATTGGTTGGGCATTCGGTTCCGTCACCACGATGCCCTCGAGGATTCAGTCGCCTGCGCCAAAATCGCTTTGGCGGCAGCAGAAGACTCGGGCGTGACCAGCCTCGAAGAATTGGAATCCAAGCTCTCCCTTTCGCGAGGAACGGCCGGCGAATGGGGCAAGAAAGGCCCGACGACGCGACGTGCTTCCAGCAGACGAAAATCGTCCGCGCGACGCCCGTCCACGCCAGCCTCCGCCGTCGCGATCGCTGGGTCAACGGTCGCCACCGCAACCATCCCATCCCCCTCGCTCTCATCCGCCCCGACGCGAACCTGCGGGATCAGTGACAGCGGCGTGGATCTGCAGCGGTTGATGATCCGGGCGGATTTCATTCGTCCGTTGGAAGGTCGAAAAGTCGTCTTCACCGGCCTGCTGACCAAACTGCAGCGAGAAGAGGCCGAATTGCTGACTTCGCGTTGCGGCGGAAAGTGCCAATCCAGCGTTTCTCGAAAAACGGACTTGGTCGTCGTTGGTGAACTGGATTCGCGAACGATCCAGGCCGGGCGCACGATGAGCACCAAGGAAGCCACCGCTCGGCAATTGGCCGCCGAGGGAACTGCTCTGAAAATCATGACGGAGCAGGAGTTCTTGGAAATGATCATCGCAATGTGAACATTCGTCCTAAGGATGAATTCCCCACCAATTCAGGCTCGCATCGTGAATCGGGCCGCGACTTCGCGACGAATCGATTTTGATCGGATCCCGGTCCTCTGCGCCGAGGACAAACCGTGTTATCCTTCCCGAAATTTTCACGGCAGGCGTCGTTGAATCAGGGCCCCCGCAGCCGGTGGCTCTCAACCGAATCGCCCGCCATTCGAGCCCCTCCGCCCTCTTTTGGGATCGTTTCCGTGCCGCGTCGCGACGACATCAAGAAGATTCTGCTCATTGGTAGTGGCCCGATTGTGATCGGCCAAGCTTGCGAATTCGATTACTCCGGAACGCAAGCCTGCAAAGCATTGCGTGAAGAGGGTTATGAGGTCGTGCTGGTCAACAGCAACCCAGCGACGATCATGACCGATCCGGCAACCGCTGACGCAACGTACATCGAACCGCTGACTTGGCAGATGGTCGAAAAGGTCATCGCCAAAGAACGCCCGGATGCCTTGCTGCCGACCCTCGGCGGCCAAACCGGCCTCAACGTCGCGATGGACCTGGACGCCAACGGTGTGTTGGAAAAATACGGCGTTGAAATGATCGCCGCCAACGCCAAGGTCATCGCCAAAGCGGAAGAACGCGAGCAGTTCAAACAGGCGATGGACAAAATCGGTCTGGACGTCTGCAACGGCTTCACCGTCCGAACGCTTGCCGACGCTCGCAAAGCCCTCGCAGAAGTGGGCTTGCCCGCCGTCGTCCGACCATCGTTCACAATGGGCGGCAGTGGCTCAGCGATTGCCTACAACAAAGACGACTTCGACTCGTTGGTGCAAAACGGGCTGGACCAATCGCCCGTGACGGAAGTCTTGATCGAAGAATCGATCATCGGCTGGAAAGAGTACGAGATGGAAGTCATGCGTGACCGCGACGACAACGTCGTGATCATCTGCGCCATCGAAAACTTTGACCCCATGGGTGTTCACACCGGTGACTCGATCACCGTCGCCCCCGCTCAAACGCTGAGCGACAAAGAATACCAACGGATGCGCGACGCCTCGATGGCAGTCATCCGGGAGATCGGTGTCGAAACGGGCGGCAGCAACATTCAGTTCGCCATCGAGCCTGACACCGGCCGAATGATCGTGATTGAAATGAACCCGCGGGTCAGCCGCAGCTCGGCTCTGGCCAGCAAAGCGACGGGGTTCCCAATTGCGAAAATCGCGGCGAAGTTGGCCGTGGGGTACCGGTTGTGGGAATTGCCCAACGACATCACCCAGAAAACCAAAGCCTGTTTCGAACCGACGATCGACTACGTCGTCACCAAGATGCCGCGATTCGCGTTCGAGAAGTTCCCCGAAGCCGACGCGACGCTGACCACGCAAATGAAATCGGTCGGCGAAACCATGTCGATCGGCCGCACATTCCAGGAATCCTTCCAGAAAGCTCTGCGAGGACTGGAAGTCGGTGCGTTTGGATTCGGCAGCGATCCCAAGGATCTCTGGGGAACCGAAGACCAACCCAGCCGCGACGAAATCCGATCGAAGCTGTCGATTCCTGGTTCAGAACGCGTTTTCTACATCCGCTACGCGTTCAAAGACGGGATGACCGCGGCTGAGATTCACTCGCTGACCAACATCGACCCGTGGTTTCTGGATCACCTGCAACAACTGATCGAAACCGAAGACAACCTGCGCTCGATTGGCAAGCTGGACGCAATCGATGCGGACACCATGCGAGACGCCAAACGTCGAGGGTTCTCGGATCGTCAAATCGCGACAATCACGTCGAAGACGGAATCACAAGTGCGTGCCAAACGCCTGGAGTTGGACATTCGTCCGGTCTACAAGAGTGTCGATACCTGTGCGGCTGAATTCGAAGCCTTCACACCGTATTACTACAGCACCTACGAATCCGAAACCGAAGTGCCAGCCAAGGGCGACAAAAAACGGGTCGTGATTTTGGGTGGTGGCCCCAACCGAATTGGCCAGGGCATCGAGTTTGATTACTGCTGCTGCCACGCGTCGTTTGCCCTGCAAGAGATGGGCATCGAATCGATCATGGTCAACAGCAACCCAGAAACCGTCAGCACGGACTACGACACCTCGGACATCCTGTTCTTCGAGCCGTTGACGATCGAAGACGTGCTGAACATCTGCGATGCGATGCAGCCCGACGGTGTGATCGTTCAGTTTGGCGGTCAAACCCCACTCAACTTGGCGCGTGGATTGGAACAAGCCGGGGTGCCGATCATCGGCACCAGCGTCGACACGATCGACGCGGCCGAGGACCGCGAATTGTTCAGCAGCCTGATCGACGAACTCGGTCTGCGGCAACCGCCATCGGGCATCGCTCGCAACATGGACGAAGCACGCGTGGAAGCCAAACGAATTGGCTATCCCGCCCTCGTCCGTCCCAGCTTTGTGCTCGGCGGCCGCGCGATGGAAATCTGCTACGACAATGCCCAATTCGCTCGCTACGTTGCCGAAGCTTTCATCGTCGCCGATGGACAACCGGTGCTGATCGACCGATTCCTCGAAGACGCCACCGAAGTCGACGTCGACGCCATCAGCGACGGCAACGACTGTGTGATCATGGGGATCATGGAACACATCGAAGAAGCCGGTGTTCACTCCGGCGACTCGGCGTGCTGCATCCCACCGTTCAGTTTGACCCAACCGGTGCTGGCCGAAATTCGCGATGCAACTCGCAAACTGGCCGCTCGGCTGAACGTGATCGGCCTGATGAACATCCAGTTTGCCGTCAAGCTCGAAGGCTCCCAGCCAACACTTTACATTCTTGAAGTGAACCCGCGAGCCAGCCGCACCGTGCCGTTCGTCGCCAAAGCGACGGGTGTTCCCGTGGCGAACATCGCGACCAAAGTCATGGCCGGCCAAACGCTGAAAGAACTCGGCGTCACCGAGGAGCCGATCCCACGCCACGTCTCGATCAAAGAGAGCGTGTTGCCGTTCCGGAAATTTGCCGGCGTCGACATTGTGCTCGGCCCCGAAATGCGGAGCACGGGCGAAGTCATGGGCGTCAGCGAACTGTTCTCAATCGCATTTGCGAAGAGCCAACTGGCTGCGGGAACCGTGCTGCCGGAATCTGGCAAGATCTTCTTGTCGCTGTCCGCCAACCACAAAGAATCCGCCGAATCGCTCGGCAAGTCGCTGATCGACTTGGGTTTCGAATTGCTGGCCACCGAGGGCACCGCCGTCCGGTTGGAAGAATCTGGCGTTGCGGTGACCCGCGTCAAAAAGCTGTCCGAGGGTCACCCGAACCTGATCGACTACCTCAAGAACGACGACGTTCAGCTGATCCTGAACACACCGTCGGGCAAGGGTGCTCGAACTGACGAGGGCAAGATCCGAGCTGCCGGGGTTCAACACGGGGTGCCATGCATCACGACGCTGGCCGCCGCCGAAGCGGCCGTCCGAGCCATGGTGGCGATGCGAGACACGCCGATGGAAGTTGAGTCACTCCAACGTCGATACGCTCAGAACATCTGAAGCGAAATGGAAACGTTTGAGGAAACAGTCGCCCACCGGCGGCTGTTTCCGTTCCCAGACGATGCTTTGCGCCATTAAGATGGGGGCCTCATCCCCCATTGTTCAGGCGACAAAGACATGGTTCATCGGAAAAATCTTTTCAGAGGCATCCTGCTTGCAGCGATGTTCCTGACTGCCCCCACGTTTGCTGCTGATCCAGTTCACTTCAGCAGCCAAGCAGGGGCGACGGTCACCTACAAGATCAACATTCAGATCGGCATCGGCAAAGACGCGGGCAAGTATCCCGGCACGTTGACCTATCAAGTCAAATCAGCCACGCCTGAGCTGATTCAGTTGACCGCGACCGGCGACCTGCAGGGCAAAGCATCCCGCCCCTCGTCTTTCTTTCGCAGCAGCAACGACTCACCGTTGCCGACCCTCGAGTCGGCATCTTGTCGCGGAGCCTTGCTTGGAATCACGCCGCTGGGCAAAGTCGAAGTGGTCCAGCGTGACGACATGCTTGGGCTGGTGCTTGGCACCATCGGCCAACTTGCGATTGCTCCCCTCCCGCCTGCGGCCGCGGCTCCCGTCAATCCACGCGCCGCGCAAAAGGGTGCGGATGTCGCGGTGACTTGGGATGTCTCCGACACGACCACGATCGCTCGCGTTAGCAGCCCCTTCGGGATGACACCCTCATTCGCCAGCCGAGCGGGAATCGACAATAAAAAGCTTTCCATCGCGACTGAGAAGTGGAAGTATGTCGCTCATCCAGCGGTCCGGAACCGGATGAAGATCGACCACCAATACGAGTTGTCAGCGCCGGATTCGGATCCCCCACTCAAGATGCAAGGCGAGGGCATCGCGTTCTTCAACTTGGAAGATGGCTTCTATGAGCAACTGCAAATCAATCGCGTGTTGTTCCAGGTCGACGACGGCGTGGAAGTGAAGGTGCCGGTTTCCATCACGGTCGTTCGCGAAACGGAGCAAGAACGAGCCGCCAAAATTGCCGCGGCAAAGGAAGCGGCCCTCAAACGCACGCGTCCATTCACCGACATCGAACGCCGACAATGGCTACAAGCGTTGGCGCCAGGCTCGTCGGCTGCGGCAGCCCATCGTGCGATGTCAGATCTCAATTCTCGGAATCAACGCCAAGATCCCGAACTCGCCCAAGCACTCCTGAAACGCGCCGAGATCTCTGACAAAAACATGCAGCCGTTCTACTACTCAGCGGCGGGTCGTTTCGACGAATCGATCAAGCAAATGGCGGAGGACCGTCGCGATTACAGCCGTGGGATTGGGACGGTGAAGCGGACCGGCGCCCCAGTCACGACCGCCAGTCGTTTGGTTGTCGGCCAGATTCTGGCGAAATCGCGAGAACGGTTCAGCGGCCACGAAGCGGTGGAAGTCAAAGAGATCCATGACCGCAACGAAGTTTCAGTGCAGCCCGTCGGTGGGCACGGCCGGGTGGAACGCGTCAACGTCTCGCTGCTGCGTTATCCCCCTGACACGGTTCCACAACCCGTCCATGTGCGGGCGGCACCACGGGCCCGGCGTGTCGCTCCCAAACCCCGGGTGGTGATGGAGGAACCGGAGGAGAACGACGAAGTGGAAGATGAATCCGAACCGGAAATGGATGCCATCCGAACCTGGACCGACAAAACGGGGAAATTCAAGATCGAGGCGTCGTTCCTGGCGGTGAAAGACGGCAAGCTTCGCCTGAAATCCGCCGATGACAAAACGATCGAAATCCCGCTGGCGGCCCTCTCGAAGAAGGACGTGGACCTCGCGGAACAATTCCAAGAGGAATCCGAAGCCCCCGCCAATCCGTTTCAAGTTGTGACGGAATAGCAATCAGCGTCAGGACGCCAGGCTGCCCCCTCACCTTGCGAGCTGCCTCGGTCAACCCAACCGCGGAGAAGGCAATTGAAAAAGTTAAATTGACAATTGTAAATTTCAAATTGTTGGTTGAAGGGCAGCTACTTCGGGTTTTGGAGATTTGCCTTTGCCGTCACAACAGATTTCCCAATGATGTTGCACAGTTGGATGCACTCATCGAGAAGCGGTTTGATGCGGTCATCGGAAAGCATCTCCGACCTTAGAATTAGCTTGACCCAAGTTCGCGATTCACGAAGTTCCTTCAACGCGATCCCCAGCTTGTGAACAAAGTCCTTCTTGCTTTCAGCGGCACACGCTTCGGCATAGTTTGGTGCGGGCGAAGTGCCACTTCGCACCAGCTGGCCAGCGATGTGCCGCCCCAGGCGGGTCTCCGGCAACGCTTCGACCAATTTCCCGACGCGTGTCGCGAAATCCAGTAGCCGATCTTCTAAATCTTCACCACGCTGATCCATTGGGTCGCTCGCCGGCTGGAGAACAAACAAATTTACAATTTCCAATTGTCAATTTAACTTTTTCAATGACCCAGATTGGCGGGTAGCGGTTCCTTCATTTTGCACCGCTTCCCCCGACAACTTCCGAGGGCGAAGAAAACGGGTTTTGGAGACATGGTTCCCAGGAAACTGGACTGGCTTAGAATCTAGGGCTCACGGCCACGAAATGGGGTCGTTTTTCGCCAGCCTTTCTCGTCATCCGTCTGATTTGAATGACTTCCGATCTCACTGCTGCCACTGATTCTCCCGCCGAGCCGCTTGATCGTTCCAAGTATCGGTTGTTGGTCGTCGACAACGAGGCTGCTCATGCGCGAGCGATGACGGAGAGCCTGGAAAAAGTGGGCTACGTTTGCGAGGTCGCGACCAGCGGCCCCGATGCCGCCGCTCTGATCCAGCGAGAAACGTTTGACATCATCATCACGGACATGGTGATGAACGACGTTGACGGAATGAAAATCCTCGCCTTGGCCAACGAACGGTTGCCCGAATGCGAAGTCGTGATGGTCACCGGCCATGCGACCGTGCCGATCGCTGTCGAAGCCATGCAGCTGGGCGCGTTCAACTTCCTCGAAAAACCGATCACGCCGAGCCGGTTGCGAGCCATCGTTGAAAAGGCCGCCGAGAACGTCGAACTGCGACGCCAAAACACCGAGTTGATGCAGCGACTCGATGAGCGATTTGGCTTTGAAGGCATCATCTACACCAGCAAGAAGATGCAGACGGTCATCGATCGTCTGCGTCGAATCGCGGCCACCGACGCAACCGTGCTGATCACCGGGGAATCCGGAACCGGCAAAGAGATGGTGGCGCAAGCGATCCACCAGAACAGCCCTCGGAAGAACAAACGGATCGTCGCGCTCAATACCCGGGCCGTTTCCGAAAACCTGGTCGAAAGCGAGCTGTTCGGTCACGTCAAAGGCTCGTTCACCGACGCGGTGTCCGACCGGGAAGGGGCGTTCGAATACGCCAACGGAGGCACTCTGTTTCTGGATGAAGTCGGCGACATGCCGATGAGCACCCAGATCAAACTGCTGCGAGTGCTGGAAGAAAGCCAGATCACTCGCGTCGGTGGCAACAAATCCATCAAGGTCAACGTTCGCCTGATCTCGGCCACCAACCGACCGCTCGAAGAGATGATCGATGCAGGAACGTTCCGCAACGACCTCTACTTCCGACTGAAAGTCGTGACGATCGAACTGCCGCCGCTGCGTGAACGCCGCGACGATGTGATCACGCTGATGGACCATTTCCGCAAGATGTTCCTGCGGCGGCACGGGAAGTCCTCTGCCCATTTCACCCCTGCGGTGACCAAGAAGTTCTTCGCCTATGACTGGCCCGGCAACATCCGTCAGCTCCGGAACTTTGTCGAAACCATGGTGGTACTGGACACCGATGGGTCGCTCGACGAAGACGACTTGCCACCTGAACTGATTGATGAGACTCCCCAGGAAGGCAGCGACGCGACAACCCCAGCCTTGATCGAAGGCTCCATGAGTTTCGTTGGAAAGCCGCTTGCCGAGATTGAACGCTGGGCGATCGAAGAAACGCTGAAGATGACCGGCAACAATCGCGAAGAGGCCGCCAAGATCCTTCAGATCGGCGCCCGGACCCTCTACCGCCGTCTCGACCAATACAAAAAAGATGAAGACGAAGCGAATTCCTAGACCAGCCTCTCGTCGCATCAACCAACTCTGACTGAAAACATTTCTCTCACTTCCAACTGACATCGGATCCAACATGCAACCTTTGCCTTTCCCTTCGTTGACGCTGACCGCCGAAGCAAAACTTGACCTCGCCAAAGCAGGTGTGTTGGTCCTCGGCGTCGAACCGGCCGGGGATTCGGAGGATTCATCCGACGGCAAAGCAACTGCGAAGTGCGTCGCGCTCTCCACGCTGCCTGAATCGCTCGCCAAGACCGTGCAAAACGCGTGTGACTCCGGTCAAGTGAATGGCAAACCGGGTGAGCTGACCAGCTTCGCCACCGGCGACCCTCAAACACCTTGGATCGTGCTCGCTGGATTGGGTGCGAGCGACAAACGCACTCGCGGATCCGCCATCGAACTGGGCGCTGCGGTGGTTCGTAGCTTGGTCAGCAAACCTCGCCCACAAATCACATTTGCCTTGGGCGAGGGTGTCGCCGCCGACAATCACGATGCGGTCGTCGCTGGTGCGGTCTCCGGTTGCGAAGGTCAGCACCTGTATCAACGCGAACCAGCCGTCTCGGTTCCCGACGCGATCGCGTTCGTTGGTTACTCAACCGAAGCCGTTTCGCGTGGCGAAAAACTCGGCCAATCGATCAATCACACCCGGCGTTTGGTCAACGAGCCACCATCGATCATGAACCCAACGGGGTTCGCTCAGTACGCTGAAAAGATCGCCAGCGACTGCGGACTGAAGTGCGAAATCTGGGACGAGAAAAAACTGGAAGCCGAAAACTGCCGCGCGATTTTGGCCGTCGGCCGAGCGTCAACCAGCCCACCGCGTTTGGTGATGCTGCGTCACGATGGCGGTGACGACGAAGCCCCCCTCGTGATCGTCGGCAAAGGCGTCACGTTTGACTCCGGCGGTCTGTCACTCAAACCCAGCGATGGCATGGTCGACATGAAGTGTGACATGGCTGGTGCAGCAACCGTTGTCGGCGTGATGAACGCTCTGGCGAAACTGAAGGTTCCCCGCAACGTCATCGGGCTTTGTGGGCTGGCCGAAAACATGGTCAGTGGCGACAGCTACAAACTCGGCGACGTGATCGAAACCCGCAGCGGAAAAACGATCGAGATCCTCAACACCGACGCAGAAGGCCGCGTGGTTTTGGCCGACACCTTGGACGTCGCGGTCCAACAAAATCCCCAAGCGATCGTCGACCTGGCCACGCTCACCGGAGCTTGCATGGTGGCACTGGGAATCGATGTCGCTGGATTGATGACCAACAACCAAGCCCTTTGCGACGCGGTTCAAAGCGCAGCGGAATCCGAGTGCGAACCCGTTTGGCAATTGCCGATGTTCTCGCTGTACGACGACAAAGTCAAAAGCAAGGTGGCCGACATCAAGAACGTCGGCGAAGGTCGCTGGGGCGGCGCCATCACCGCCGCGAAATTCCTGGAGAACTTTGTCGCCGACGTGCCTTGGGTTCACATCGACATCGCTGGCCCAGCCTTCGTCGACTCGCCCAAACCTCATCGTGACGCAGGTGCCACCGGCGTGATGGTACGAAGCCTGGTCCGCTGGATCGAAAACGCTTCGTAGGCAAAGGCCTCCGAGTCGTTCGGATGATCCCCGTCGCCGTGAAGCTTGCAACGTAGCCGGATTCGCCAAGAATTCGGTTCACGCCCGTAGGCCATG
This sequence comes from Rhodopirellula islandica, assembly GCF_001027925.1. Lineage (NCBI taxonomy): Bacteria > Pseudomonadati > Planctomycetota > Planctomycetia > Pirellulales > Pirellulaceae > Rhodopirellula > Rhodopirellula islandica. The sequence continues at coordinate 102,815 of NZ_LECT01000041.1, forward strand.
TCTCACATGGCGCCCACGCCGATGCTTTGGAACAAAGCGAGGCGTCAACGAACTGCCGTCGCGAGACCAACGTGCACCGGCCAAGAACCATCGCCAGGTAAAACCTGGCCGACAGTAGCCACGTCAATTCGTAGCCGGATTCGCCAGAATTCGGTTCACGCCCGTAGGCCATGTCCCACATGGCACCCACGCCGATGCTTTGGAACAAAGCGAGGCGTCATCAAAATGCCGTCGCGAGACCAACATGCACCGGCCAACAACCATCGCCAGGTGGAACCTGGCCGACAGCAGCCACGTCAATTCGTAGCCGAATTCGCCAAGAATTCGGTTCACGCTCGTAGGCCATGTCCCACATGGCACCCACGCCGACGCTTTGGAACAAAGCGAGGCGTCAACGAACTGCCGTCGAGAGACCAACGTGCACCGGCCAAGAACCATCGCCAGGTGGAACCTGGCCGACAGCAGCCACATCAATTCGTAGCCGGATTCGCCAAGAATTCGGTTCACGCTCGTAGGCCATGTCTCACATGGCG
>NZ_LECT01000042.1 GCF_001027925.1 Rhodopirellula islandica
CCGCCTCCCGCCGTGGCCATCGGCCACGGCGGGAGGCGGAGTGCTTGGGGGGTGCGCTCGTTTTCCGGTGGTACGCTGCGTTGCAGCGACCACCGGCTACCGTCTGAAATCCCTCCCGGGATGAAGACAGATCGAAGCCGGAGAGGAGACCTCGGGTTGAAACCCGAGGCTGACAACTGTCACCGCTCCGCGGTTGTTCGATCACCCCGACACATAAGAGACCCTAGTCGCGACGCGACGACAACTGCTTGCCGGCCGGTCGCCGAACGATCCCCCCGACTCGCGTCCCCGTACGATGGGCTTCCAAGCCCGCCGAAATGAAAACCCGACGCGTCAGCGAGGAGGGCGGGCCGATTGGTGGTTGGTACCATCCGGATTCAATTTGGAAGTTTTGGAGACGATCGGTTTTCCGCTTGCTGACCTCTGACGTGCATCCGCGTTTCGGTTCCCAAACGCACGCAATCGATGACGTCCGTCGAGTGCTGCTTGCGTTCACACGAATGTGTTGTTTGCTGGTTATAGTGACGTCTCCCAAGCTGCATTCGCACGACGATGAAGAATTCATGAATACTCCGAGAGCCAACCGTCAAATGATGCCCTCATACTTGGTCGCCACTCTCCCACTGAGATTCTTCCAGGCTTCCGCTGTTGTTGCCTGCGTGCTCTTTGCGCGAAACATCCAAGCTGACCAACCTGGTGCGGCCAGCCCCCCAGTGCCCCATGAACAAGTTTCCAAAGGAGAATTGGAAAGGAAGCAGAATTCAGATCAACTGATTCCTGGGAAAGAGCCCGTCGCTCCGAGTTTTTCCGGAAAGGTCGAGAAACAAGCGAAACGAAGTGACGGAGGAGGGGAGACCAAGGGCGATGCAACGATCGACCTTGGCATCATTCGTCTGAAATTCCAGGGTTCCTTCGAGGTGAGCAGGGATGGTGTTGGCGTGGCACGCGGCGAAGGCACCACGACACTCGAATTCGACGGAGAACTTTTGGATCGGTTTGCTCATGAATCGGGAGAATCGAGCCTTGGAAGGCAAGACTTCCTTGATGGCATCCTTTCACTGCCGTCGACAATCCGCTCGACGAACGAAACCCTTCGAATGCTGTCGGCCCCCAAAACACAAGAAGCACTTCGGCAAGTTGAAACTTTGCTTCGCCTGTTGCCCCAAGCCTCGACCATGCCGCCGGTGCAAATCGATGCTGAGTCAAACCAGGAACAGAGTGACTGAATCAATGGCAAACGATGCCATCCACCGTTCAGTTACTCTCAGGTTTTGAAGCGTTTTTGCATCCGGTTTTGTTGGCCAACGGCCAACATCAACCCACTCGTTTTGAATTGAACGAGGCCGTTGGCCATTCGAGCAAAAAGCGCAACTTCGAAAAGCGTCAGCGAGGCACTCCCCAACCTCCCCGCGCAAGCAAGGCCACCACAACTTGATCCAGCGAGAGAATCCTGCACCATTCTCTCCGAGCCCGCCCCCATTTCGCATTTTGCACTTCGCCACCTGTCGCCGCTCCGCGGCTTGTCGATCAAGAGGGGTGAGCTCGAGACCTCGGGTTGAAACCCGAGGCTGACAACTGTCACCGCTCCGCGGTTGTTCGATCGCCTGCACACAACCAGTCGCGGAGCGACGGCAGCCGACAGCCTTGGGTTTCAACCCAAGGTCATCCACCGGCGATACCCAAGACTCAAAGTCGCGGAGCGACGACAGTTGCTTGCTTGCTCGTCGCCGAACGATCCCCCGGTTCAAATTCCGTACGATGGGCTTCCAAGCTCGTCGAAATGAAATCACGCCGGGCAGCAAACCACTGCTCGACCGTCGTCCTTTGAGTGGGGCCACGTGACGGATTCCCTGCTCCTCACCAGCGGGCGAACGAGGGATTTCCTGGGTGAAACCAGAATTCTACGATTCGTTGCGATTTCAACTAGGCTACGGTTCGCGAATTGCGAAGTTCCCTCCCTAGCTTTCCAGCATGAATCCACTGAAACGGTTGAACCGGTCCCGAAATTCCCGGGTGCATCCCGATGCCCACATGACGTGGGCCTCACGGAGCATTTCCACGACGGTCACCCGAACCGGCCTGTACCTCCAAAAGCAGCTTTGGATCTGGCCGATCGTGGCTGTTGTGGTGTTGTCGACGATCGGCTATTTCATGGGCGGTGCGATTGAAACGACGATCAAAGGCAACGTCAGCTCAGGGATGCAAACGCTGGTCGATCTGGAAGCCGAAATGCTGACCAAGTGGTTCAGCGTTCAAGAGTCCGCAGCCGAGGCGTTGGCCAACGACGCCACCGTGCGACGAACGGTGTACCAATTGTTTCAGCCGGATCCGCCTGCTTCGCCCCCCGCATCGCCCGGCGACCCACACAAAGAACTGGCGGCCGAGTTGGGCCCCGCGATGTCGGCACACGACTTCGACAGCTATCTCTTGGTGGACAAATCCAAACGAATCGTCTCGGCAACCCACGCCGCTTTGGTGGGAGAGCAAGGGATTTCCGAGTACGAATCCTTCCTTGACCGGGCACTGGCGGGGGAAGCATTCGTCTCCCCACCGTTCCCCAGCGTGGTGATGATGAAGGACACCGATGGGCAATCTCGAATGGGCGTCCCGACCATGTATGTCTGCGCTCCCGTTCGCGACCCTTCCTTTCAAGTCGTGGGAGTGCTTGCGCTTCAGATTCGGCCTGAGCGTGAGTTCATTCCGATCCTTCAGCTTGGTCGGACAGGTGCATCGGGCGAAACGTATGCCTTCAACGAAGACGGCATCATGATCAGCAACAGTCGCTTCGACGAAGAGCTCATCCTGCTGGGGCTGTTGCCGGACCAACCTCATTCGCGTTCCATCCTGCAGATGTCTTTGCGAGACCCCGGCGCTGATATGACGGAAGGTTTTCGCCCCAACCGCCGCCGGTCTCAGTTGCCACTGACAACCATGGCAGCCGATGCGATCGCGGGCAATTCGGGGCTGAACGTGGACGGCTATCGGGACTACCGCGGGGTGAACGTGATCGGCGCTTGGCGGTGGTTGCCAAAGTACAAAGTTGGCGTTGCGATTGAAGTCGATGCTGATCAAGCGTTTCGCCCGATTGTGATTTTACAGCGCACGTTCTTGACGATCTTCGTTCTGTTGCTGTTGTGCGCGATCGTGATTTTTGTGTTCACCCTGATCGTCGCTCGGCTGCAGCGTCAATCGCGCGAAGCGGTGATCGAAGCCCAGCAACTCGGCCAATACACACTGGATCACAAGTTGGGCGAGGGCGCGATGGGGGTTGTGTACAAAGGCCACCATTCGATGCTGCGGCGTCCCACTGCGATCAAGCTGTTGCATGCCGACAAAGTGAATGACACTTCGATCGCTCGTTTTGAACGGGAGGTGCAGATCACCTGCCAATTGAACCACGCCAATACGATCGCGATCTACGACTACGGCCGCACGCCCGAGGGAGTGTTCTACTATGCCATGGAATACCTCGACGGCATTGACCTTCAGGACCTCGTGGACAAGTACGGAACTCAATCCGAGGCCCGAGTGATTCACATTCTGTTGCAAATCTGTGGGTCCCTGTTCGAAGCACATTCGCAGGGCTTGGTGCATCGCGACATCAAACCCGCCAATGTGATGTTGAATCGGCGGGGTTGTGAACCCGATGTGGTGAAGGTCTTGGACTTTGGTTTGGTCAAGGCGGTCGACCGCACCGAAGGATCGCCTGTGACCGACGGAAGTTCGATGTCAGGAACGCCGTTGTACATGTCGCCTGAATCCATCCAGGCACCAATGACCGTTGACGCTTGCAGCGACATCTACGCTGTCGGCGCCGTCGGCTACTTCCTGCTGACGGGCAAACCTGTTTTCGAAGCGGCCAATTTGGTCGACCTGTGTCAAAAGCACATTGAAGAATCCCCGGTCCCGCCGACCAAACGCAGCAACGTCAAAGTATCCAGCCAACTCGAAGACGCAATCATGGGATGCTTGGAAAAGTCACGTGCGAAGCGTCCGCAAACCGCGCGTGATCTCGGAATCCTGATCTCGAAATGTGCTGCAGCGAGCCAATGGACGATCGAGGAGGCCGATCGATGGTGGGGGCGGCACGAACGCGGATCAGAGAGCAATGTCACCGCCTCTCCGACACCTGAATCATCCCCCACGGAGTCGTCCGCGATGGATGCCACGATGGACCAATCGTTCCAAGAGCCGCCGAACGACGCCGTTTAGCAACCAGGATCGCACGGGCGCAACGTTGCACGGCCCCCGAATCATCCTCCAATGCCCGAGCAGATCCACCTTCATGCCTGAACCTGATCGCATCCGTTGAGGACCATGGGCTGACGCCCAATGGCGACAACTTGTCGCCACTTTGTGGCTGAGCCGGGTGCCCTGTCGTCCCCTTGGGATTGACCGATCGCATCCGTTGGGGACCATGGGCTGACGCCCAATGGCCACAACCTGTCGCCACTTCGTGGCTGAGCCAACGGCGGAGCCCTTTGCTTGCCTGCGTGTGGGACACTGCGTATTCTTACCGCGACGCCAAGAGACAGCGAGCGACGGAAACGTCGCGCACGTTTCACACGTTTGCTTTTCACGAGCGTGCTTGTGAATCCATGAGATCACCCACCTGTGATCACATTGAGTGAAGTTGTCTTTTTCTGCGCACTGGAGGCGCACTGAGCGATGAAAGTCGTGCCTGATCGGCACGATTCACCTCAGCGACAAAGTTGCCTTGACCGGCAAACCTTTTGTCGCCGCGACAACCGACGGCTTGTTCAACGGGTCGTACGGTTTGGAGCAAACAGGGTGATATTTCATCGGCATGGTTTTTTGACCGGGCACGTTTTGTGACCTAAGTTTGCTCAGCCCCACGGTTCGGAGTGTCTTCCGCGGGGCTTGGACTCACCCCGGTCCAGCATTCCCCCTCCAACGACACTCGCGATGGAATCGGCGCATGGACCTGTTAACGACGATCAACCGATGCTTTGCTTTCAACCAGCAAACGCTCCAACTGAACGACGGCAAAGCGATTGCCAAGCATGCTCGCCAGCGGCGAGTTGCTGGACGCTTGCGGACGTTCGCGTTGGTCTTCGGTGCCTTCGCCGTCGGTGGTTCCTCGATGCCGGCCTTCGCCCAAGGCTATGTGCCTTCACGCGGCCCGGCTGTTTCCGCTCCAACCAACGACGCGGAACGCAAGCTCGAAGAACAGGAACGTGCCCGTGCGTTGGCCGATGGGATTGAACTGGAAGATGCGGGCCAGTGGAGCGATGCGATCGACCACTACGAAGCCGCCACTCGCCGCTTCCCACAAGACCGCATCTTGTATCAGCGGTTGCTGATCAGCCGCTTGCGGTTTGACGTCAATCGTCGCTACCAAGATCAAACCTATCAACGGTCGCTGAGGGACATGACGACCTCTCAGTCGCTGGATCTGTACAGCGAGATCTTGGCCAACCTGCAAACGCACTACGTGGACACGATCGAGTGGTCCCGAGTGTTGCTGCACGGGACCGCCGCCTTGGAAACGGCACTCGACGACGAAACCTTCGTCCAAACGATGTTGCCCAACACATCGCCGGAGCAGATTGAAAAGTTCCGGATGGAGATCCATCATCGAATCAGTCAGCGATCAACACAAAGTCGCTTTGACTTGCGGGCCACCGTTTCGCAGGTCGCCTCCATGGCGCAACAAGAACTCGGATTGAGTGGCACCGCGACGGTGTTGGAATTCGTTTCCGGTGCCGTGTCGACCCTGGACACCTACACACGATTGCTGTCACCCGGACAACTGGACGACATGTTCAGCACCATCGATGGCAACTTTGTGGGCTTGGGCGTGGAACTGAAGCCTGGCGAAGATTGTTTGAAGATCCTGTCAGTGATCCCAGGTGGTCCCGCGGATGAAGCGGGCATTGTGGCGGGCGATCGAATCATGGGCGTCGACGCGACTTCCGCGGCTGATCGCGATCCAGACTACGTGGCGGATTTGCTGCGTGGTCCCGAGGGATCCACGGTTGCGTTGCAGATCGTTTCTGTCGACCAATCACCACGTTCCATTCATGTGGCTCGTCGCCGAGTCGATGTGCCCTGTGTCGAAAACGTGCACATGGTCGACGCCGAGGCGAAAACAGGCTACTTCCGCCTGACCAACTTTCAGAAGTCGACCCCCGCAGAAGTGGAACAAGCCCTGTGGACACTCAGTCGGCAAGGGATGCGTTCGCTGATCATTGACCTGCGAGACAACCCAGGCGGATTGCTGCCCGCTTCGGTGGAGGTTGCGGACCGATTCATCGAGTCAGGTCGAATCTTGACGACCCGCGGACGCAACGCTCGCGAAAACTTCGACTACTCGGCTCACCGGGCCAACACCTGGAATGTGCCGTTGGCGGTATTGATTGACCGGAACAGTGCCAGTGCCAGCGAAATCTTTTCAGGAGCGATCCGCGATTCCAATCGCGGCACGATCGTCGGCGAAAAAAGCTATGGCAAAGGCAGCGTGCAAGGAATCTTTCGGATGCAAGCGGCTCAGTTTGGATTGTGCCTGACGACCGCCAAGTTTTACTCGCCCAGCGGTCGAGCGATCAGCGAGAACGGTGTCGAACCACACTTGTCGGTGCCACCGACCTACATCGCCGCTCGTCCCGATGAGAATGGCCGCTTGGTCACGGAACTCGAAGACGACGTGCTTCAACACGCGATCGAACACTTGGCACAATCAGCCAACTGATTGGGAAGGCAGTCAAGACGTCCCCCGTCCAAGCCGCGGAGCGGCGACAGGGGGGTTCACGCTCGCTGCCAACTGTCGTCGCTCCGCGACTTGGACGCGTGCTTGGTCGCGGATCAACCTTGGGTTGAAACCCAAGGCTGGTCAAATGTCGTCGCGCAGCGACTTGCTGGCATGGGATGCGAACACGGCCAGACGCTAGGCTTGCTTGGTCAACTCGTCGCGTTTGGCAGAGATGATCGCTAGCAGTTCGCGTTGTGGCTTGACGAATTTGTCGACGCCTTCGTCCATCAAGAACTTGTGCATCGCCTTGATGTCCAGAGCAGCGTCGATTTCGTCTTGGACCGCTTGCGGTGGCATGTCATCGACTTCTCGAGTGAACAATTTGCCGCTGGCGTCGACTGCTTCATTGGTCGATGGCGGGTTGGTTTGGATGTCACTGCCCGCCAAAGCTGCGACGTACTTCCATGGAGGATCGTCTTTGCTCTTGGTTCCCGTGCTGGCGAAGATCAGCTCTTGTTCCAGCTTCAGGTTTTTGTCCGCCCAGAACAGTTGGTTTTCTTTCCAAATGCGTTTTGCGTTCAGGATGCCAACATTGCCTTGCGCTTCTGGCGACAGGTTCGGCAATTCCTTTTGGGTGTACACATCAATTCGCGAGATGAAGATGCTGTAGACCGATTTGAATTGGTCGAGTGAACGGGTGCCGGATTCAGCCGCCCGTTGAGCACCTTTCCAAACCGCTTCGCGTGCGGCGTGGTACTGATCGCCAGTGAACATCAACGTCACGTTCAGGGTGATCCCGGCAGCAGCCAATTCTTCCAGAGCCAACAGTCCCGCTTCGGTGGCGGGAACCTTGATCATGCGGTTGGTGTGGCCCGCCGCCCATTGCTTGCCCAGCTCGATGTAGCGGGTGGCGATGTCGGAAGGCGAGAGATTTTGGTCGGGATCTTCCAAGATCGGATCGAGCTCGAAGCTGACCCAGCCGGCATTTCCAGCGGTCGATTGATGGATCGCTGCGAATTTCTTTTCTGCGTCGGTGACCAACTCGTCGGTCAGCGCCCAGGCGATGGCTTCGTCGTCGAGACCTTCACTGAGCAGCGCGTCGATTCGATCATCGAATCCGCCGGCCTTCACGATGCCAGAGATGATGGCAGGGTTGCTGGTCGCACCAACCGCCCCCCACTTGAGGTTCTGGTCAATTTCGGAGGGCTCGACCGAATCCAAATACAGCTTGGTTCCGGAATCAATCAGGGACTGGAGGGATGCAGACATCAGTTCACTTCGTGGGTTTCGGTTAGACAAGTGTGAATCGCGAAGACGCAAACAAACGGCTTTCACGAGCGAAACAGGAGCCAAACGCGATCGAATCGCTGGTGTCGCTGGCAAGCTCCGCCAGGTTGCGTTCCCCGCAGCTCCCCATTCGACGACAACTTCGCGGGTGGGGAGAGAATGAAAACGCAATTCCGACGGTCTGGTTCGCTGTGTTCCGCCGATTAGGCTGTTTCAACAATTAGAATGCATCCGGCCCGTTTTGTGGGGGTGGGGCAAAGCGTCGCTGACGCATTTCGAGTGGATCTGCAGGAGACCGCCAAGCGTTTTGGGTTAGAAACTCCCCAGTTTTTCTAACCCTCTCAATTGTCTTGCAACAATTGAAACGTTTGCGTGGGACAATCGCATTGACGTGGACCTTCTGCCGATCGCTCGATAGCTTATTCAGATGACCGACCTTGGCGGCAGATGCGTCGTTGACAGCGACGGATGCTGGCGGCAAAACGAGATTGAGACGAGTTTCAATCTCACGAAAAACTCGCTCCTTCAACTTGTCCAATCGAAGCTGTCCCGACGGGACCACTCTTCTTTCTCACTTTCGGAATCCTCGATGACCGCAGACTCAACCAAGCCGTCGTTCCTGGAGCGGCCTGGCCCGTGGGGACTGAGTGTGGCTTTGTTGATCCTCATGGGTTTCTTCTTTTTCATGCCATCGGCGTTCCGCGCTGCTCGCATGGGGCTGAAGAACAAAGAGAACGATGTCAAAGACTGGTTGCCCAGTGACTTTCCCGAGACCGCCGAACTGGATTGGTTCGCGGATCACTTTGCTGGCGAAAGTTTTGTTCTCTTGACCTGGGAAGGATGCAACGTCGGCGACCAACGGTTGCGACTGTTCGAAGACAAACTGCTGCACGAGTCAGCGAACTATCGCGAGCAACTGGCGGCGGAAGAGGCCTGGGGCGAAAACGCGTTGTCACTCGCTGAAGTCCAAGCCCGTGTCCGGGCCCGGGAACTGGGCGAGGAATTGGAATTGTTGCCGCCTGGCCAAGACCTGACCGACTGGGGCGGTGAAGGCGAGAAGTGGTTGGCTTCCGCCGATGGCACGTGGTACTACATCACGCCGGAAGGCAAGCTGTTCCGCTGGGAAGAGTCACTGAACGGCCCAGCGGCGTTGATCCGGAAAGTCAAAAAGTCACTCGGCAGTTACGAACTGCAGGGACAATTCGTGACCGCGTTTGGCGATCCGTCCACCGCCGAACGAATCAATCCGTTTTACAACGACCCGATGTTGTTGTGCGCTCCGTTGTTTCAAACGGTTCAAACGGGAGCCACCATCGCGGAAGAGCTCGCTGCCGAAGGCGGCCCCCTTTGGCCGATCGATCTGACAGATGTGACCAAGAAACCCATCGTGGCCAAACGCCTTGCGATGGAACGTTTGACCGGAACGTTGTTCGCTCCCGCAGTCCCGCATGAGTTTGGTTGGACGGCGGAATCGTTCGTCGAAGCCTTGCCCGAAGCACAGCGTGGCAAATTGCCGGCGAACGCCCTCGAGGTCGCTGAACAAACACTGCAAACCTTTGTGGCCGAACGCTTGGATGGCGAGCGAGAGAAGCTTCCCACTTCACTCACTCAGACCCAAACCGACGCATGGTACGCCGTGTACGATTCGTTGGGCGTCGAACCTCCACCACGCTTGACGTGTTTGCTGGTCACGTTGACGGACTTGGCCAAGGACAATCTCGCGTTTGCGGTTGGTCGCGGCACGCTAGGAATGCCTCAGGGTCGATTGCTGCAACTGGCGCATCAATCCGGAATCCAGCCACCGCTTCCGCCCAGCAGTGCACCGCCACCGTTCAATCGCGAGCCACCTGAGTCCATTGGCGGAATGCCTCCGTTGCGAATGGGCGGTCCTCCGATCGACAACATTGCGATTGACGAAGAGGGCACGATCACGCTGGTTCGCTTGGTCGGTTACTGCATCCTGGTGGGCGTGTTGCTTTCGTACTTCTGCTTTCGCAGTGTCAAAGTCACGATCATGCTGTTTGTCGTCGGCGGTTCTGCCGCGATGCTCAGCATGTCGATGGTGGGTTGGACTGGCGGTCGCGTCGACGCGATTCTGATGTCGATGCCATCTCTGGTCTACGTGCTGGGGTTGTCGGGGTCGATTCACGTCATCAACTACTACCGCGACGAAGTCCGTTTCCGCGGGCGACGTGGAGCGGCCACACGCGCCTTGATGCATGCGGCATTGCCGTGCTCGTTGGCGGCACTGACCACTGCGATCGGTTTGGCGTCGCTCTTCACCAGCAACCTGAAACCAATCAGCAACTTCGGGTTGTATTCCGCGATCGGTGTGATTTCGACGCTGGGCATTCTGTTCAGTTACCTTCCCGCGGCACTGGAAACGTTTTCGCCGCAATTTGGCCAAGACAAATCCGAAGAACGCAAACGCTTGGCCGCTGCAAAACGCAAGGATGGGTCAACCGGCAATGCCTCGGCAGGCGATTCCCAACCATCTCAAGGTGCGGTTTCCGGTGAGTTGGAATTGGCGGCATGGTGGGCAGGCGTTGGCCGCTGGATCACCAGCCATCATGCGGTCGTCAGTGTCGGTTGCATCGCCGGTCTGGCGATTGCATCGTTGGGATTGTTCAAGATCACAACCTCGGTGCAGTTGCTGAAGCTGTTCGATCCTCAGGCTCGTATCCTTCGCGATTACGCTTGGTTGGAGGATCACTTTGGCAACTTGGTGCCGATGGAAATCGTGGTTCGCATGCCTCCCGAAATCCAACGCCCGGAGCGTTTGGCGGCGACGAGCGAAGAGGAAATCGAGGATCAGGATCGGTTGTCCGACCCGATTTCGCTGAGTTTGTTGGAACGCATTGAGGCGGTCGCACGAATCCGCAAAGTGGTCACCCGCTCGCTCGGGGAAGAAGGCATCGCCAAGGTTGGCCAAGCGTCCAGCATGGACACCTTCATCGCGCCGCTTCCGGATGTCAGCAATGGATGGAGCAACACGCGATCACAATTCAACAGTCGCCTGAACGATTCTCGTGACGAGCTTCTTCGTAGCGATTACGTCAAAGTGGAAAAGAACGGTCCGCTCAAGGACAGCGAACTGTGGCGTTTGAGTTTACGCGTCAGTGCCCTGTCGGATGTTGATTACGGGTTATTCATCAACGAACTGAAAGACGCGGTTGATCCGGTGGTGCAAGCCTACCGTGTGCGAGCAAAATTGCTGCGTGAGCTGCAACAACCCGACGGCACGCAGATTCCAAAGGCGAAGGTTCTGGTGCTCGGTGCCCAAAACATCTTGGATTTGGACAGTGCGACCCTGGTGACCACCGATGAAGCCAGTGGCGAACGCGTGGTGGATCAGCAAGCTGTGTTCCTGGCCACATTGCGTGAACTGTTGGGCAACGAACGCATCCGACAAAGCTGGATTGATCCTGAAGCCGCTGACGCGATTGCAAAACCCTCGGACGAGAACTGGGATCGGAGAATCGCGGCCGCAGACGTGGTCATCGATCTGGCGGGACTGAGGTTCCAATCCTCGACGGCCACCCCAGCCGCGGCCGAGAAACCCACTCCGTCGATCGCCGCCGGAGCGCCCCGATTGATCTCCGCCATGGAAGTGATTTCGCGGCCGATTCCGAAGCACATTTTGACACTCGAGAAAGTCGCGGACGGGCTACCAGATCGCTTGCCGGTTTTTGAGCTCGACGAACCTGCCACGCCTCAGGTGATCTACACGGGGGTCGTTCCGGTGGTCTACAAAGCCCAGCGGACTCTGTTGGGCAGCTTGGTTGAATCGATCTTGCTCGCGTTTGTGCTGATCGGCTTCGTGATGATCGTGTTGCTGAACCCAGGTTCCTTCCCCGCCAATTGGCTGGCTCCTGCCAATCTGCGTGCGGGCTTCGCGGCCGGTGCCGTGTCGATGATTCCCAACGTGTTCCCTGTGCTACTGGTCTTTGGCATCATGGGACACTTGCGAACGGCAGTCGACATCGGAACGATGATGACCGCCAGCGTCGCGATGGGTGTCGCGGTGGACGACACGATCCACTTCCTGACTTGGTTCCGACAGTTCCTCGAAGAAGGCAAGTCGCGAAAAGAGGCGGTCATTGAAACCTACCGCCGGGTTGGCCCTGCCATGACTCAAACGACCATCGTGGGTGGACTGGGATTGTTCATCTTTGCGATGTCGACCTTCACCCCCACGCAGCGTTTTGGAACGTTGATGTTGGTGATGTTGGCAGCCGCGTTGATCGGCGACTTGATCTTGTTGCCCGCTTTGTTGGCTGGGCCACTTGGAAAGGTCTTCAAACCAAGGCACGACCACCTGGGAAAGCCCGCGTTTGACCCTGGTCAATCCGCGCCAGGTGAACCAGTGATGGGAGACGACCAGGTCACAACGCAGAGCCCACCCGAGGGGATTGTGGTGACCGAGGACACTCCCGTGTTGAAGGTCCACAAACCGCCGACACGGGCGGAGTCCAAGCATCCCTCCCCCAAGGGCTGATGCTTCGGTCAGGTTCGTCAGCTCACTGTGTCGGTTGACCTCTCGATTGGCAACGTTCCCCCATGGTGGATGTTGCCAATGGGTGAGGTGGCGAAAGTTTGACGAACGATCCGATTGAAATGCTCTTTCGCCTTCGTTCTGTCTCGGGATGCGGCGCTCGCGACCGATTACGAGTCGCCAGCGGAGGTCGATTTCGATAGGCTCGGTTCTCATTCTGTTTCGAACTGATCGACCATCTCAACATGCCTTTGAAATCCCTGGGTGACCAAGCGACAACCTATCGCGTGCGATTCTGCATCGGCCTCTTGGCAGTTTGCATTCTCGGACCGCTAGCGGCGCGCGATTCGACGCGAGCGTTGTCGACGATGTACAACGCACCGGCGCTGTGGTTGCCCGAGGACATGCCGGTCCGCAAACAGTACGACGACTTCTCGAAGCTGTTTCAGGGCCAAGACGTCCTGATGATTGGTTGGGACGACGCAAAAATTGGCTCCGAAGAAGTCGACGCCGCCGCAGAAGCGTTGCTGCCACTGACCCAAGCGACCCCGGATCGCCCCGCCCATCTGGCTGGCGTCAGTTCTGGGCAACGAGTCTACGATGTCCTGACCAGTCCGCCGACCAGCTTTTCGGATCGCGCCACGCGAGCGAGACTGAAAGGGTCGCTGATTGGCGAAGACGGTGAACAAACCATCGTTTTGGCCACCTTCACCGAACACGGGAATCTCAATCGCCAAGACGTCTTGGCCGAAGTTCGGCAAATTGTTTCGGACAGCATCGGTGTCCCCGAAGACGAGATCTACACCGCGGGTCCACCGACCGATGGTGCGTTGGTGGATGCGGAAGCCCAGGGCTCGATCGATCGTTTCACGTTGCCCTCGGTCATCGTGGGGGCTCTGATTTGTGTGTTCTGCCTAAGGTCGATCGTGTTGACGGCGATCATCATCGTCGTCGCGGTGATCGGGCAAGGCATGTCGCTGGCGATGGTGCTGTATTCCGGCATCGAAATGAATGCGATTCTGATCGTGTTGCCGCCACTGGTGTTTGTATTGACCGCCAGTGCAGGGATTCACCTGTGCAATTACTACCGCGACGCGATGTGCAGCGATCCAAACATCGATCCGACCGCGGCGACCCGCCAAGCCATGCAGGCGGGAATCTTGCCGTGTTGGTTGGCCGCGACCACCACCATCATTGGCCTGGGTTCATTGGGGTTGGTTCGTTTGGTTCCCGTCAGCGCTTTCGGATTCATCGCAGCGGGATCAGTGTTTGGAACCTTGTTGCTGTTGTTGCTGCTGCTGCCCGGTGCCATGCAGTGGCACGGCAAGCGACACCGCGCCAAACACCGCGCGGCCTTGGCCAAAGCCAGGAAATCGGAAACCAGCGAAACCGAAGACGATCCGTTGCCGGTCGAAAAGTGGCGTTCTCAAATTGGGCACGCATGGGAAGCCTTCGCGGCTCAGTTCATGCGATACCCGATCATCGTTGTCACTTTCTTCACCATCATCACTGCCATTGCTGCGTCAGGTTTGCCTCAGCTGACCACGTCAGTCAACATCCCGCGAATGTTCCCCGAGAACAGTCGCATCCGGACCGACTACGCTTGGTTTGAAGAGCACATCGGGCCAACCATCAATGCGGAAGTGGTCGTTCAGTTCCCTCCCGATTCGATGCCGGACTCCATTGACCGGTTTCGTTTGGTCCGAGACGTCGATGACCATCTTCGATCCACCGATTTGGTCGGTGGTGTGTTTTCGGCGCGATCGTTTTTGCCCAGCCCACCGTCCAAGAAGAGCCGCTCGATTCGTTCCACGGTTTTGGAAGCGAACATCCGCAAGCAGTTGGAAGATCCCGATTCCCCGTTGCAGGACGCCGGTTACATCGCGATTGACAACCAGGGCAATCAGCTTTGGCGAATCAGTTTTCGGTTCCCGTTTGACGAAGCGATTGATTACCGCACCGAGTTCCAACGTGTGCAGGCAGAAGTGATTCCGATTTTGGAGGAAGCTGGCGAAGGCATCTCGCCACAGTTCACCGGTGGCGTGCCGATGACCACCGAATCGCAAGACGTGTTGTTGCAGGATTTGTTCCGCAGTTTCCTGGCGGCGTTTGGAATCGTTGCGATCATCATGATGCTGTTGCTACGAAGCTTCTTGGGTGGATTGGTCGCCATGTTCCCCAACCTGTTCCCAACGATCACTTTGTTCGGAACGATGGGGTTGCTCGAAACACCACTCGACATCGGATCGGTGATGACCGCCAGCGTTGCGTTGGGGATCGCGGTGGATGGGACCATCCACTTTTTGACCAAGTTCCAAAATCAATCTCGCAAGGGAAAGGGACGAACCGAAGCGTCCCTCGCGGCCCTTCACAAGTGCGGGCCGGCGATGTGGCAAACGACGGCGGTGTGCGCCATTTCGCCTCTCGTTTATGGGTTGTCGGATTTTCAGCCGACCCAGCGTTTCGCCTTCATGATGTTCGGCTTGCTGCTGGCCGCTTTGATCGGCGATGTGTTGCTGTTGCCCGCCCTGTTGGCATCACCCCTGGGACGTTTTTTGACTCCGAAAACGGCCCAGTCAAAAGCCAATGCGGACAACATTTCAAGCGTAACACGCTGATTCGCGTTCGGTTAGGATGTGAGGCCACGGGTTGTTCCCCCACAATCTCCCGCCTCCTTCAAAGATCCCCCTCATGCTGAAATCTTGGATTGCCGCCGCTTGGGTTGGCTGTTGGTTCCTCTCTCCTGCGTTGCTCGCAGGCGTTTCCGCCGCCGATTCGGACTCCTTGCCACCGCCGAACATTCTGTGGCTGACCAGTGAAGACAATGGGCCGCAACTGGGGTGCTACGGCGACGAATATGCCGACACACCGAACCTGGACAAGCTCGCAACTCACTCACTTCGCTACACCAAATGTTGGTCCAACGCCCCTGTGTGTGCTCCAGCACGCACCACTTTGATCTCGGGCATGTACGCGACCAGCCTGGGCGGCGAACACATGCGCAGCGGCGTCCAAATGCCCAGCGACTTCCAGTACTACCCCACCGCTCTGCGGAAAGCCGGGTACTACTGCACCAACAACTCCAAGACCGATTACAACTTCGCCGGTCAGGCGGCAGTCAAAAGCTGGAATGAATCCAGTGGCAAAGCCCACTTCCGCAACCGCGAGAAAAAGGACCAACCCTTTTTCGCGGTCTTCAATTTCACAATCAGCCACGAAAGCAAGATCCGCAACGCGCACAAATTGGTTCATGATCCCGACCAAGCCCCTGTGCCCACGTATCAACCGAACGTTCCCAAAGTCCGTCGCGACTGGGCTCAGTACTACGATCGTTTGACCGAGATGGACGCACAGTGCGGCAAAATTCTCACGCAACTCGAGGAAGATGGATTGTCCGATTCGACGATCGTCTTCTATTACGGCGACCACGGCAGCGGCATGCCACGCAGCAAACGCTGGCCATACAACTCCGGTTTGCATGTGCCGTTCCTGTTGCATGTCCCCGAGAAATACAAACAGCTCGCGCCCGCCGACTACCAGTCCGGTGGAATCACCGACCGGTTGGTGAGTTTCGTTGACATGGGTCCCACCGCAATCAGTTTGGCCGGTGCGGATCTGCCGACCACGATGCAAGGCGTTCCCTTCGCTGGTCCGCTCAATGGTGACTCAAAGGAATACCTGTTTGGCTATCGCGGACGCATGGACGAACGAGTCGACATGGTGCGAAGTTGCACCGATGGCCGGTACGTCTACATCCGCCACTTTCATCCGGAACGAATTTACTTTGCCTACATCGATTACATGTTCCAAACGCCGACCACGATGGTTTGGAAGAAGATGTTTGACGCCGGGGAACTGAACGCAATCCAATCCAAGGTTTGGCAGGTCAAACCACTGGAAGAGCTGTTCGATCTGCAAGCGGATCCCGACGAGGTCAACAACTTGGTCTCCGATCCAGCACACGCCGACAAACTCAACACGATGCGATCCGAACTTCGCAACTGGATGGAGTCGACAACCGATCTGGGTGTCATTCCGGAAGCAGAAATGCATCGACTGGCTGGGAAGCAACCTCCTTTTCAATGGGCTCAATCCAGCGGTTTGGATTGGAACCACCTGGTCGACATGGCCTGGGACGCCACCACATCCTGGAATGAACTGGACCGTGACAAGCTGCAGGACCTGCAAACGCTTTGCGCCAGCGAATCCAGCTTGGATCGCTACTGGGGTGCCCGCGGATTGACGCTTGCGATCCTCTCGCCGAACCAGAAACTCGACGCAGACAAGCTGGCCGTCGCGTTGAAGCTGCTCGAGCCGCTCGCATTGAAAGACGAATCCCCCATCGTTCGAGCAGCGGCCAGCGAAGGGTTGTTGGTTGCCGGGAGCAATTCGCAACGAACGCAGGCGAAGCAGATCTTGGTTGAGCTTGCCAACGTCAACCAGGAAGGGCACTTTGTGGCGATGACGGCACTCAACCTGATCGACAACCACCGCCAAGTCCTCGACTGGAACGTTCAGCCGCTGCTAAAAAATCTGCCAACAAATGGCAACGATCCGCCAGTGCGAGCTGAAAAGTACGTCAGCAATCTGCTCCAATATCTGTTGGCGCAATAGGACGTATCTTCCGACAGGAATCCACCGATGTCACTCCAACCGCTTCACGATCGTTTGAAATCGTTCGCCCAAGAGGGTCGCACGCGAAAGCTGCACAGCCGAAAGGTCGAAGGCGTTCATGTGGTCGAAGCGGATGGGCGTCGGCTGATGAACTTCGGCGGCAACGATTACCTCGGTGTGATTGCCGACGAAACACGCGGCTGCGATTTGCAAGCCGCCTATGCAACCCATGGTGCTTCCGCCAGTGCGCTCGTTTGTGGCTGGACGCCGCGGCACGAAGCGCTCGCTCGCAGCCTCGCTGAACTGGAACAAACCGAAGCCGCGGTGGTCTTCCCCTCTGGCTACGCGGCCTGCTCGGGAACGTTGGCAACCTTGCCAAGTGAAGGCGACTTGATTCTCAGCGATGAGCTCAATCACGCCTCCTTGATCGATGGCTGTCGCCTGTCCAAGGCCGAACGGGTGATCTATCCCCACCGTGATCTCGACTTCGTCGAACACGTGTTGAGCGACCGCGCCGGCAAAGGCGGTTTGATTTGGATCGTCACCGACGGTGTCTTCAGCATGGATGGCGACGTGGCACCGTTGCCTCAATTGGTGGATTTGGCTGAGCGTTTTGGTGCTCACATGATCGTGGACGAGGCCCATGGCACCGGCGTGCTGGGATCACGTGGCGGCGGTCTCTGCGACGCGTTTGGTGTTTCCGACCGTGTGACCGTTCGAATTGGAACGCTCAGCAAAGCGGTCGGCCACCAAGGTGGCTTCGTCGCGGGCCCTCAAGTCGTGATTGACACGTTGGTCAACGCCTGTCGATCGTTGATCTTCAGCACCTCGCTGTCGCCGGTCGTTGCTGAGGGCGCTCATCGCGTGATTCAGCGGTTGTCGCTGTGGCAAGATCGTCGTGACCGGCTCGCCCACATGTCGCGACTGTTTCGCCGCCGCATGAATCGAGAAACCAGTGGCGTGGAAGCAGGGATCCCAATTGTCCCCTTGGTCATCGGCGACGAAGCCGAAACCATCCGGTGCAGCGAAGCGATGCGTGAGAACGGGTTCTTTGTCCCCGCGATCCGGCCCCCCACGGTCCCGGCGGGAAAATCACGGTTGCGAGTTTCGATCACTTCCGCCCACCGAGACCACGACATCGAATTGCTCGCCGACGTGCTGCATCGGGTCTGTCCCCAACTGCAATCTGCCGAACTGGCTTCGGTGAGTGAGCAAGCCTGAACGGACGGTTTCGGATCTGAAAGCCCAATCGGGACAGGAAATGGGGCTCGCTGGCCGCGGGAAACACCGCGACTTCGTGCCCCGACTCGGAACTTCATCACTGTCACAAACCCGGGTGGGCAGCTATCATTTGCCCCTGCGAATCTCGCATTTCGGGGCTGTAGCTCAGTTGGTTAGAGCTGGGAACTCATAATTGCTCCTCGCTATCCCTTCCCGCTAGTGTTTTCCCGTGTTTTGCGGTCTCAAACGAGTTTCACGAAGTCGATAGAAACGCAAAAAACGACCCAACGGGTGTACCGGGGTGTACCGCAAGAAATCGTGTCAGCGCACGAAAAAAGGCTGGTGGACAACGCCACCAGCCCCAAGTTTTCATAGTAGGCAACTGCTACCGATCGCCTTCTATCAAGTGCCGGACCACCGATAACGTCCGGTAGCGACGATGCCCCGCATCCGTGTGTCGCACCTCGAGCTTTCCAGTGTCAGCCATGCGTTTGAGAGTTGACTCCGAGATTTCCGAATAGCGGGCCACCTCTTTGGCTCCGCGGTGTCTCTCCGACAGGAACTCAATGTCATCGGGCTCCAGCTTGTCGCGATGGTCATCGATAAACTGCTCGGTGCTCGACTTGGACGGCGTGTCGGATGCCAGCATGCCCAACTCGCTCTCTTTATCGATGATCGCCAAACGAGCGCGGCAATCAATCAACGCCTTTTCGGCCTCGGCTATTTGCTCGATGGCTTCCCGGTAGAGGTCAAGAGTTCCACGGGTCATCGCGACCCCTCGCTTCCCGTCGTGGCGTTGTCCCTGAAATGCTGAACCAAGTCTTTCTCGTGGTACCAACGCCCAGACGGCTTCGTCGTTCCTGGGACCTTCAATCGGTGATCACGCTCCCAGGTGCTCCAAGCGTATCCCCATGTTTTGCAGACAACGTTCTCGTGGACGAAACCCATTGCCACCATCTGGGGATCGGTTTTCGGGGTCGGGTGTTGCTTTGCCATTGGAAAGCCTTTCGCAAACTCAGCGTTTGCTAAATGACCAAGGGCAGCATCCCGGTTAGAAAGCACGGGTATCACGCCGCGCCGAACTTCTCGTCACTCCCTGCCTGCGCAGATCAACGCTTCGATGGTTCCCGAAATACTGCCCTTGGTCATTCTCTTGGATTAAGACGTGATACTTGCTTTTCGTCGCCACGGATCTGAGAAACACCGCGGCCAAAGTCGATCTTGCTTCTACCCTCAATCGACAAGCACAATTTCCTGGTTCTGGATCGTCGTGTCAAGCTCGCTTTTTGTTCTGGCAAATTTACCGGAACAGATTCACTCCAGCGACGACGGTTCGAACTCGAACGGAACCGGGGCTCCGCGGCGGGATAGATCATCAACCACTACCGGCCCCTCGTGCTTCGTCAGGCGGGTTTCCAGCTTGGCCAACGCACCGCGGCGGACTTGTTCAAAGTCGCAAGCATCGAGCAACTTCACATTGCAATCCATCCGACGAATGCGTTCATCGTCAGACCACCCCGCCCGAATCATCGCGGTCTGTTCCGCGATGATTCGGGCGTCGGAAGGTAGATGGGAACGCTTACAGTCTCGACCTCGATCATTTCGCCAGGACCCTCCGCCTGTTGGCAATCTTGGCGAGGTGCCCGGTCATCTCTTGCTGTAACTCGACTTGTTTTTCATTGAACTTAACGAGCTCTTGATCAGCGTTGAACGCTGGACCGAACGCACCAATCTGCGACGCGAACGACGCACTGGTCGATGCCACTGATCGCGACAAGTCGATGTCGGGACGATCGCCGACAGCTTCCTCGATCAGATTGCCGCGAAACTTGGCCAGCTCGCCTTTGCTGAGCAAACCCTTTGATACCAGCTTGCTTGCTTCTAACATCTTTTCCGCGATCTGAGCCCCGTCTGTCTTCAATGAGTCTTTGATTCGCGTTGCGTTTTGGATGTCGGGATCATTGCGGCGGAAATCGCTGAACGCTTGGGACCTTGCCCGCTTGCCAACCGAGTCACGAAGCTCCGGTGCGATGTCTTGCAAGACGTTGTTGATTTCACTCAACCGATCTTGCAGTTGCTCGGCAGGGCTTCGGATTTGCATCCGAAGTTGTTCGGCGGGGCTGCTTGCCCGGAAACGATCGGCCGCGGCGTCCATCGCTCGGCTGAGCAGTTCCGGCGAATTGGCGAACACTTCCTTGGCTTCTGCAATCGCCGCTTGGTACTGCTCGAGCGGTGTTTGCAGCTGGGCTGCCAGTTGCGTTGCCCGGTCGTTTGCTTTGAATTGAGCAATCGCGGATTCACGCGCCCGGCGGAACATCTCGGGACTGCCTTTGAACAATCGTGCAGCGTCAGAAAGCGCTTTCTGCAAAAGCTCGGTGGGGTTCATCAACGATTTCGCAAGTGCCTTTTGAGCTTGCACGAACGGGCTCGAGTCACGCACGGCTTGCGTCTCTTTGGCTGCAAACTTGCCAAATTGATCTTGGGTGATGTCACCCTTTGCCAACAACTCACGAGCAAGATCGATGCGTTCACGATAGCGTTCCAGTGAAGATTGGATCCCCTCAATCTCGGCCTTGAGCTTCAACCCTCGGGACGCTTCCTCTGCGGCGCGGGCTTGCTTCTCAAACGCTTCCGCATCACGTCGCATTGCTGCCTTCTTCTTGGCAACTGCATCGGCCGCATCGATGTCCAGGGTCTTGCCAAGGTCGGACGGAACATCTTGCCCGGCGGCTCGGAAGGATTCACCGACGATTTCTTGCCGCTGCCTTTCGAGCTTGTCCGCTTTGTCCTGCCCCTTCCTCAGATCGGAGTCGGCTTTGAACTTGGCCAGCAGAAGCGGAATCCCAACAACCGCGGCGGTGATCAATGCAATCGGTGAAAGCAGCAATGCGGCCAAACGTGTGATCCCTGAGACCATCACTCCCATCAGTGATTTGAACGCAGTCGCTGAGACCGCTACGAACGTCTTGAAACCATTGGTCAGCGACGCGAACGCGGTCTTGATTGCAGCACCCCGGAAGACGCCTGCGAGAGATGCCCCAAGCTCGACAACCGACTTGGCAATTCCTTTGAGCATTCCACGGAATCCGCCACCGGCTGTCACTGCCCTCTTGCTGTTCGCGGCAAACAATCCAGCGGCTCCGGCTGCCTCCGTAACTGCAACCCGCGCCGTCACTGCATTGCCAGCAAGAACGGCGAAGCCTCGCCCACCTGCGAGCGGTGTGAGTGAAAGCAGACTCAACGTCGCCAGTGATCCCGCAAGGGTCGCGACGCCTGAGCCCACGACGGTTGCCGCGGCTCCCACTCCCGTCAACGCAATTGCCAATCCGGCGGCAAACTGCGAGAGCTTCGGGAAACGTTCAATCAACTTGTTCACCCCTCCAACGATGTCGGCAAACTTGCTGACCAAAGCGGCGGCGGCTTCGCGAAGTGGCTCACCGATGGAGATTTTGAGCTGGGCCAATTCGGCCCTGAGTCGCTTCATCGAGTTGGCGAACCCATCACTGGTCCGGAGGGCATCGCCTTGGGCATCACGGGTGCCCTCGAGTGTGATCTCGAGAATGGCGAGCGCCTTCTCGTAACTGGTGAGGTTGTTCGGGTCGAATCCAAGCGTCAACGCCTTGGCCTTCACCGCGGCGGCGGTTGCTTGCACCCCAAAGGCTTTGAGGTTCTCGGTGTTGCCCACCAATCCGCCAATCAAGCGGCGGAACGCGTCGTCGTCGTCCATGACACCGAACGAAGCCAAGTCAATCGCCAGCTTGGTGACCGTCTTGGAAAGCTCCGCTGCCTCTTGCCGATCGAAACCCAGCGGAACAAACGTGTTTTGCGACTGAGCGAGTAAGTCGAGCATTTGCGACTGAGCGCGGCCAACAGCTTTGCCGTAGTCTTTGCTCCATGTTCGCACTGCTGCCGACTGGTCTTTGAACACGGCTTCAAACATGCTGACCGTCTCGGCAAAATTGCCCGCGGCAACCACGGCTTTTCCGAAACCGAATGCGGAGGCACCGCCGAATGCGGTCACGCCGACGCCCACCCTGGCAATCGATTTGCCAACCCCTGCGATGCTGTCAGAAACTTGCCGCATCTCGGCTTGAATCTGCGTGTTGACCGTTTTGACCGAATCAACCACGCCATTGAGAACCGATTTGATGTCGGTTGTGAGGCTGTCTTTCAGCGTCAGCGAAAACTCTGCTCCGCCTGCGTCAATTTGTGCTCGTGTGCTCATTTGGGATCTCTTCGTAATCGTCGGTGGGCTGGGAAATCATGTTTGCGGCGGAGTGGCTCGGGGGTGGACTCACCGAGTTTTCGAAGCTCTTGTTTGACTGTTGCCACCCAATGTGAAAGCGCGAACTCGGCTTTGAGGTAGGTGTTTCGGATCTCGCCAGGGTCGTCCGCCTTGCTCGCGATCGACCGGCTGGTTTCTTCCATGTGCAGCAACAGTGACACCAGGTTGTCGGTCAGCTTCTCGGCGGCTTGCTGTGCTTCGTTTTTCATTTGGATTCCAACGATCGAGAGATTGATTTTTCAATGAGTGCTTCGCGGTATCGCTCGGACTTCCAAGGACCGACGCTGAGAAGCCATCGGGTGATGTGGTGATAGAAGTAGGCCCCATCGGTGCCTGGCATGCCCTTCTGAATCCACGTGTGGACTGTGCTGCGTTCCACCTCAAATGCCCTCGCAACATCGGCCTGAGTGCCGAGTCGAAAGTCCTCATCGGTCTGGACGTCCTGTTGTTGTTTTCTGGCCATTTCAACCCTTGTGCATGCGAGAACGACGAACTGACGAGGCGATTACCTCCACGTTTCGAACCAGGAAGGACCCGTGAAGGGGCCCCGGTGAGCCCCGTCGCCAAACTCCACAGAAAAGCGACGGGGCTCGTTGTGGGCCGGATGCTGGCGACAGTTTCAACGCCAGCCTCCCACTCGGTGCATCACTCAGCAATCATTTTTGCTCGCAGTTCGTCAACCAGCTGTTCGCATTGTGCGACGGCGTTTTTGGCCTCCGACATCTCGAATTCCCAACGAGCAATGCGATCCCGGTAAACCTGCTTGTTGCCGTAGTCATTGGTTCGCTCGGCGGTGCTTAAGAATCCCTGATTCTTCTCAACCGACGCCTTCGCTGATTTCAGACGTGCGTGTGCCCACTGGAGATCCTGTTTCGCGGCAAATGATTGCAACTGCAACTTAGAACTGGCAAGTCTCACCAGGTTCTCGCGGTCAGCCGGGCGCGAAGTTGACTGTTCTTCCGACTCGAAAACTTGCATCCTCACCTTCTTTCGAGATCGCTTGTTGCTGGCAATCACATCCTCGAGGCTTCCGTTCACTTCTTGCAATTGCCGCAGCAGAACACCCCGACGGTCTGCGTCAGCCCCAGACAACTGCTTGCCTGCCAATAGCTGTTCGATGTGCTTTTCATCGAGCGACGTCAATTCTGCCTGAATCGGTGCAGTTGCTGCTTGGTGCTCTTCGGTCGCTCGTTCGTCGTCGGCGTCCAAGGTAGCGATGATCCCTCGCAACTCCTTGGCGCGGGCCGATGCAACATCCGCCTCGGCAATCCGGCGTTTCAGTGCATGCCGCTGCGACAGGCGGGAACGCTCGGCTTCTGCCTTGTCTTCCTGGTCGATCGCTTCACTCATCTTTCGATTGCCTCCCTTGTTTGGAAAATTGCTTCCAGTACTTCCGCTTGGTCCAACTGGCCAGCGAGATACAAACGGCTCGCAAGCGTTAAAATTTCGTCGCGATGGTCTTCAATAATTTTGTGGGCAATGTGTCGTGCGAAATACACACGGCTGGCCCAACGCTCTGGTTCTTTCTCACAGCCTTCTATTGCCCATCTCGCGACCTTGACATCATCAGGCGGCGAGAACCAAGACGGCTCTTTGGCGGGCGTTTCAGGCGACGTATGGGGCTCTGGCAAGTGACCGAGATCGACCGAGCCCTGCCCCATCTCACCCATCGGTCGTGGAGGCGGCTCGTGGAGACCGGCGAGGAACTCCGCGGCCGGTCCGGCAGAGACCGCGAACGCGCGGTCGTCAGGCGAAAGTTCATCCAGTAGCACGTGCCCTGAATCCAACGTCAGTTCGGCATGGGTGCACTTGCCACCCAGGACGATGGCGGCAACAGCATGCCCCGCCTCGTGAATTGCGGTTTCCCATCGGTGGTCAGTTGTCATCTTGGTCGCCCCCTTCATCTTCCTCGACCAAGACAAAGCCGTGCACGCCGTGTTGCCCATAGTCTGCATTGACACCTT
This sequence comes from Rhodopirellula islandica, assembly GCF_001027925.1. NCBI lineage: Bacteria > Pseudomonadati > Planctomycetota > Planctomycetia > Pirellulales > Pirellulaceae > Rhodopirellula > Rhodopirellula islandica. The sequence goes on from NZ_LECT01000042.1 coordinate 24,579, forward strand.
GAAGCATGCTGACCGACTTCAACCATTGCTGGCCATTTGCATCAACTCGCCACGGTTGCACCAAACCACTATCCATGGCATTGATCAGGCCACGGGTCGGATGGCTTGGCTTTGGAAAAAACTTTGGTTGCACCTGGATGTCCTTAGGGCTTGGCGTTTGTTCGGCTCCAAGCAGTCGCCGGAGGAAGTTCATCATTGGTCGGTCTCCATGTCGTGAATCTTACGGGTCAGATCTTCGAATTTTCCAGTCACTGGAATCGGGGGTTCAAAAACTACAAGAAAAATTCCCGAGCACGATCGACACACGCACCTCCGCGACTTGCTTCCGTCACCCGGCCTGTCTGTCTTCACGATGATCGGGTCCACGTCCTGGCATCGTGGACATGCTGGGATGTCAACGAACACCATCGGTGCGGCTTTCCAATTACGGCTCATGAGTCTTCGCTCCTCTGGTTGGAAAACCTTTTCCCAAGAGAGCAAGCCCACTCTAAGAAGGTTTTTATGAGAGGGGTTCTATGAGGGAGGTTTCTATAAGAAGGGTTTCTATAGTAGTGGACACGCCTATGGACATGCCTATGGACACGGGTATGGACATACCTATGGACATTGCTTGGACATTCGATGGACAGGAAACGCACCGACAAGCCTGATTTCACCCCTCTACTTGCAGGGGCAGGCCCCCTTTGGATGGACATTGCTTGGACAATGCTTGGACATTCCTTGGACAACGCTTGGACATTCACCGGGAAGCACCTCCCAGTCGTTGCTCGATTGCACGCTGCATCGCGAGCGTAATCTCCCTCTGGCCTTTGCGTGCCTCGGTCTGCTGAACCTTTTCTTCGACAAGTGACTCCATCAGTTCCGGCTGGCTCATCCGATTCGAATACCACATTCGGCGACCATCGAGACTGGCCCGAACATAGAGCTTCCGGCTGTCGAGTGATTCAATCGTTGAACGAACTTGCCGGCGGGTCAGCAATAGGTCGCTGTGCACTCCCCTGGCCAGTTCACCGGCGTTCGAACAGCCATTCGCCATGGTGTTGATGAAATCGAACGAAAGCCGATGACGGTCGCGATCGCCGACGCCTGCATAGATCGCACACAAGATCGCAAAGTCACGCCAGCACCATCGTTTGCTGTCCCTGGCATCCCATAACAGGTCAGCACGAACTCGCACCATGCGGCGACCACCTGGCACGTTGTCGATTTTTTGCTGGATGGCTCGCATCGCCGGGCGATTGATCGGCGATTGAATAGCCACACCGAGAACTTCCGCTGCCCAGAAGATCCGCTGAACCTCCCGCGACTTGGGTTTCTCTGTTCCTGGATGCTCTTCGTGGTAGGCCTCCGCAACATCCTCCACCTCATCGGGGTCTCGGTCGTGTGCGTTGTCCGCCGTCACCTGCAAGCAGTAGTCCACGATCTGCGCAATGGTGAATTGGCGTAAATCGTCGTCAACATCGTTCAGGTTCTTGTTGAGGCGAATCGCGGCAAGCGGGAATTGGAAATACTTATCGCTTACGCTCACTGGTCATCGCTCCCAGCAAACTCAGCGGCGACGATCACCGCGGCCGATGAACCCGATGAAGTCTTTCGACGTCCCCCGTTCTCGACTGCGAGGCCGTCGCGGAGTAATTCCAATGCAATGGAACAGATCGACTGAACTTTAAGATTCAAGACCTCCGCCCATTGCTCGCGGGTTAATCCGCGGCGTCCTGCCTTACGCAACAGGATCAAAGCAAGCTGTTTTCGTGCTTGCTGCTTCGGCTTGACCACGATGAACGCTTGGGCTTTCGTCGCCCTTGCGTGTTGGCCGTGGTCGAAAAGTGGCGTCATCTCACTGGACGTGGTCGGAGAGTCCGACATAATGTGTTCATCCTTGGTTGATGTTGGTTGTGCCGCGCGTCCTGGTCAGACTTAACAGCGGCATGAATCGAATCAGAAACGGCTCGAGCTTCGGCTTGGGCCGTTTCGCATTGGCTCAAACCCATTGCTTCCGGGGCATCGGAACATCTGTGCGACGATGCTTTGCTCGGGCTGGTTGACTGGCTCGCCTCGCCTTAAAGGCGTCCAAGTCTTCACGACTGACGCTCCATCTGGCTCGTTGCTTACCGAGCCCGATGTTGACAGCTGGCAACTCTCCAGCCGCGATCAGGTTTCTCACTTGGTCGAATCCACAACCAAGCTCTGCTGCCACCTTTGGAACACTCAATCCCATCATTCAACCTCGCTTGCGAAACAAAAAAAAACCGTGCCACCAAATTGGCGACACGGCAATGTTTAACGGGGTCTAAGCGACAGAGAAGACTTAAGCCCCGCTGTCTTTAAGCGTTTTAAGTTTCTTAGGTTTTGGCTTTAAATCTGATCGTTCTCCCAGCATTTCTTCTTCACGCGAGAGTGAAATTCATCACGGTGAACGAAGTATCGGTATTGCGTACTGCCTGGCTTCTGGAACCTCCAAATGCCGGCATGAGCGGGGTCAGTGCTGTCTGCTTCTTTGTTTCGCGTTGGTGCAGACCCGCTAAGATCCCCCGAACGCACCTCGATCCAGCTGTTGCTTCTGAGGACCTCTGACAATTTTGGCTTACCGCTTCCAGTTGGCACCGATGGTGGTTCAACCGTTGGAAGGGAGGCCGCCCACCGGGCGAGATTGTCCGCCTCGGCTCTTGCAAATTTGTGCCGTTGAATGGCCCCAGGGTCCATTAGGCACAAGTCCCCAATTTCTTCCATGCTTTGCAGTATCAACGCAGCGATTGCTGGGTACACCTCGGGACAGTCCAGCACGGGCTGTTCCATGAATGCGGTCGCATTGCGGATCATGATCGGGATCGACCGCTTTGCTGCTTCACGCTTGTAGATTTCAGGGGACTCCAAATCAGGCGTGCTCATCGACAGTGTCGTCAGCATAGACCTCAACTCTTTGGTGAAGCCTTCGAAGCGTTTCAGGTTGCAATTATCATTCATTTCACACAGCCTTTTTCTGGTTTGCCATCCAAGAACCACTGGCGAACGTGTTCACACACAGCCTTCACTCGCTCTTGTTCGATCCCTTCCCGGTAGCCGCCCCTCATGCTGCTGTCTTTGTGCCCCATGACATAATCGACCGCCTCGGGATCCCTAGCACCGCTGGCGACCGTCGCGAAAGTGTGCCTCAGGCTGTAGTGGCCCACGTGAGCCTTGTTGATCCCAATGGCAGTTTTGAGCTTGCCAAACGCCTGGGTGAGCGGCCGCGTTGTGCTTCCATCGACTGACCACGGTTGTCGACGCTTCGTCAGGAACGCCAACGGCTTCAATCGTTCCGATGTCGTGAATGGCTTTTGCTCAATCGCGAGACGCAGCTCGGCAACGGTTTCTGGCCACAACCAGCAACCTCGAGCTACCCCGGTTTTGCCCCTCGGCTCGCCCAACCAATTATTGGCGAAGTCAATGTGGTCGATTCGCAGCCTGCCGATGTCGGCGGTGCCGTAGGCCGCATTGATTCCAAGCAGGATGAAGGATCGCATTGGTTGTGACGCTGCGTTGAACAGCGTCCATACCTCCTCAACCGTGAACTCCTTTGCGTGCTGCTTGGCTTCGTGCTTCAGCAACGCTGACTTGGCGACTGCCTTCAATCCGACCTTGTAACGAATGTCCCGCTTGGTCGCCTCGATGTCGTTGGCGTAATTGAACAGCACACGCACCAAACGCAGGTTGTTGTTGATGGTGATCGGGCTCCACGTGCTCGGCAGTGATCGCCGGTATCGCTCGAAATCACCAGGGCGAAGCGAATCGAGTCGGCGACCCTTCCCAAAGAACGCGGCCACGTCCTTGACCATGCCGTGATACTCATTGAGCGTCACCTTCGTCAATTCGTCGCGCTCGTGCATCAACTCTTTCGAATCCATGAACGCATTGCAAAGCCAGCCAACCGATACACCCGCGAGTGCAACGTCAGGGTCGCGGCCTTCCAGCAGCGCTAGCTTGGTCCGCTCCCATTCATTTTCAGCGGCAACAGGATCGGCCCACACGCCGAAGTAGTGGAGTTTGCCGCGGACCTTCTTGGCCCACTGACCGGAAGAATGCGCGAAGAGGGGAAAATCCTTTCGCGGCTTGGCGGGTTTGCTGGCTCTTTTTCCCGCTTCTGTTACATTGCGTCTTGTCATGATTGCTCCTCACAAGCAGTCTTGATTGCCTCGTCAGTGTTGACGCACTGGCGGGGCGTTTTGCTATCACCAGACTCGTTCTGGTGCGTGCATCATACGAATTTTCGCTTCCAGGTGTACCGCCTGGTGTACCAACGCGAAAAAGTTTCACTAGGGGCTGTAGCTCAGTTGGTTAGAGCTGGGAACTCATAATTCCTAGGTCGCGGGTTCAAGTCCTGCCAGCCCTACCTTTTCTTTTGCTCGCCCTTTCATGCCACGCCAACCCTCGTCCTCCAAATCAAAACGTCCCTCGTCTTCGTCCAAAGACCAGTCGACGTCCTCGGCAAAACGAATCAACCAATTGCTCGCATCCGCTGGCTTTGGCAGCCGGAGGCAATGCGAAGAATTGATTCGTGAAGGACGCGTGGATGTGGACGACGAAACGATCACGGAATTGGGAACCACCGTCGACCCGAACGTCCAAAAAGTTCGCGTCGATGGGAATTACCTGCGTCCCCAAAAGCTGGTTTATTACGTCGTCAACAAACCCGTTGGCATCGTGACGACCAACCGAGACCCCCGCGGTCGCCCTCGCGTGATCGACTTGGTTCCTCCGACCGAACGTGTCTTTCCCGTCGGCCGCTTGGATTTGTCCAGTGAAGGTCTGATCTTGCTGACCAACGACGGTGACCTGGCTCAAAAATTGGCTCACCCCAAATTCGGCATTCAGAAGATCTACCGGGTCATCGTTGCGGGCGAAGTCCGCGGTGAAACGATGAAGAAGATGCGGGAAGGCATGTACATCGCTGAAGGCTTTGTCCAAGTCGACGGTGCGAAGATCATCAAGGCACGCTCCAAAGCCACCGAGATGGAAATTCGGCTGAAGGAAGGCAAGAACCGCGAAATTCGTCGGATCCTAGCTCGGCTTGGCCACAAAGTTCAACAACTCCGACGTGTCGCGATCGGACCATTGAAATTGGGCGACGTGCCGCGGGGCGCCTATCGCAAACTCACGCGAGACGAAGTCGATAAGTTGCGCCGCAGCATTGACGCGGCTGAGAAAGCGGAACAAGCGGCCGCACCAGCCCGCCCGAATTCGAAACAGTCCATCAAACGACGCCCCGGTGGCGCCAACCGCAATGTTGCGTCCAAAGGAACCGGCGCTCGCCCGGCAACCAAGGGCGTTCGGAAGGCCGTCAAGAAGAGTCGTTCAACCGACACGCGTGTCAAAGCGACCTCGCCAAAGACATCCAAGGCTGTCAAAAAGCGAACGGTCTCGAGTGCCGGTTCGACCGGAACCATCATCGGTGCCGATCCCCCCAAAGCGTCCCGCAGCAAAGCCGAACGCGGGTCCAACCCGGACATCATCCGCAAACGTACCGCTGGCAAGAAACCAAGCACCAGGCCTGGCGGTGTGAAGAAAGGCCGCGGCAAAGCATCTCGCCGCGACGGTCGTTCGTGACCACGGTGAATGCTTGGGTTGGGTGACCGCAGGGCGGACTTCCCAGTCCGTTCTCCCCACGAGGCCATGCTGCGACTGGATGCCGTTGGTTCGCGGGTTTCCACCTGGTGCAGCTCTCCCAAGACGAAGTTTGAGGGGACGTCCAGCAACGCCATTCAGGTGAGGGCTGGGCATGGGGAAGCGGCGTGGATTGCCCTCCCCCGGTAATCTCGCTCAACGCTCGCTTTCCGACCCCTCCCGCTGCACGGGCGGGGTTCTTAAGGCATTGCAAGCACAGCGTTTAAAAACTGCACGACCGCGTCTCGCGGGCGGGATTCAAAGGGCATTGGGAGCACGACACTTGTTCCCAGGCTCTGCCTGGGAACACACTGTCTTGGAGGCTCCGCCTCCCGATTCTGTCTCAGCAGGCGGAGCCTGCCGTGCATTGCGTCCCCACGCAGAGCCTGGGAACGAGCAAAAGCCTCACGACCTCTTCCCGTCGGAGGAAACACACGATCTCAAAGGTCGTCGTCTTCGCCCAGCATTCCAATCGAGGAGAGCAGCTCGCTCATTTCGGCGGCGGCGTGAGAATCGTTCTGCGACCGCGCCTGTTCGATCCCGTCGCGCAGAATCGCGCGAGCCTCGTCCACCCGCCCCAGGTCCACCAACTGCTGCGCGGCCATGAAGAAGGCGGGAACGTACGGCGGGTTGTCGGTGAACAGACCCCGAAGTTTCGCCAAACTGGTTTCGTGATCGCCTTCCGATCGAAATTCCATCGCCAAGGAGTATCGCAGGAATGTGTCGCTGGGATCGTCCGCCAACATGGCTTCAATTTTTTCGCGTCGAGACATGAAACTCCATCGCTCGAAAGGGTGGCAAAGCTGAAAACACCGCCCGTGACCGGTGCTTCTTTGGGGGGACCAAACCGCCCGTCGTCATAAATGACACAGGCCGAATTTTTGTCCAAACCGTCATCGTCGTTCAAATTCATTCAGCACGGAATACCCAAACAGCCGATACCACGATCGAATCACCCTTTCGTGTCACGAGACGAGTACAAAAATGTCGCGCGGTCTTTGTCAACTCATCACGCAATTGGCGTCACCACGCCGTCGCCTGCCGGTCATCATGGCCGCAGCGATGTTCGCGACGTCCTTCAACGTCGGCCCCACGCCATGGACCTCCTCGGAGGCAAATCGCGTTGCTGCCCAAGAAACCACCGAGAACTCTGAAATCCAACAGGTTGTCGGGAAACAGCTCAGCGGCCGCGGGACGTCCCGCGGCGGTCTGTTCAGTGCCTTTGGCTCTGGGTCCCAGACGACCACCCGTTCGTCCAGCAACGGATTGCTTGGCAATTTGTTCGGCGGCAGCGACTCGTCCTCTTCCAGTGCCAGCAACAGCGGTCGCACCGCCACCGCCGTCAACAGTGACCGCACCGTGGATTGGAGCGGCGTTCCGACCCACCGCAGTCAGGCCAGCAGCACCGCTCAAAACAACAGCAGCGGACCGGCTCCTTTGCGTGATCCCAACGCGAGTTCACGTGTGGCCCAGCGACCGACTTCCCAGTCAACCTCGCGAGTGCCGCAACCACCCAAAATGGAAACGTCGATTGCGCGAACCGCTCCCTCGACACCGATCCGCGTTGAAAGCAAATCGACTCCCGTTCCAGTCGTCCGCAGCACGCCCATCGCGATTTCACCTGTCAGGACCGAACCGGTTGAAATCATTCCGAAGGTTTCACGCCGAATTCTGAAAGTCGAAACCGAGCCAACGATTGAAGAATTGTCTTCGACCGAATCCTCACGACGTCAAAAGCCGACGGTTGTTGCAAAGACCGAACCCAAACCCGTTCCGGCCAAGACCCCTTCGGTCGATGTCGCCAAGGCGGAACCCAAGCCACAGCCAAAAGCAGCCGTGAAACCACCGGCACCGGTTGAGAAAGCAGCACCCAAGGTGGCCTCGAAACCGGCCCCTGCTCCTGCCCCAACTGCCGTCGCCCAAACAGCACCGGTTGCCAAGCCAACCCCTGCCGCACCGGCAATGCCCGTGCAAGCGCCGGCACCGGCCAAAGCACCTGCAACCGTCGCTCAAAGCCAACCTGTGGCCAAGCCCGCACCGGCTCCACAACGGATCAGCCAACTGGTACCACCTAAGAGTGTTGCCATGGCACCGATCCAGGCTCCCGCCCCGGCCGTGCCGGCACCGCTGGCGACACCTGCCAAGACAGCGTCGTCCTCGATCACGCTGGGCGAAGCTCGCCAGGCACCTTCGACAACGCAACCCAACGATTCCTTCGTGGCTGCCAACTCTCGTCCAGCGACTCCACGCCAGCCCGTGGCAGTGCCCAACGAAGCACCTACTAAGATGCAAACGTTTGGTGGAGGCCGCGCTGACAGTCGCCCATCAGGCTCGCTTTCGGCCAGCGGAGCAACCGACATTGCCTTGCGTCCCATCAGCGATCGATTGCCAGTTGGTGCCGCAGATCAAACTGCTGAATCCGCCTTGGGTCAACCACAGTCGGCATGGCACAACTCCAACGGTGTTTCCCACGATCAGTTCCAAACGCGTGATCCCTTCCAGGCTCAATCGTCGGTGCCAGCTCGATCGATTTCCGGCCCAGCCGCCAACGCTGGTCCGAACCAATCGGATTATCCCAACACAATGCGGGGAACAACGCCAGCTCCTGCTGTCGAAACGGTCAAGGCCATGCCTTCCTCGTCGACATCCAGTGAACTGCCCGGGATCCGAGTCATCACGGCTGGCCCGAAGAAGGTCATGATCCGCCAAACGCACCCCTACGAAATTCGAGTCGAGAATCGTGGGAACGTCGACGCGGAAGGCTTGGTCATTCGCGCCTACATCCCTGATTGGGCCGATGTGGTTGGCCAACAAGCCAGTCGCGGCGACGTGGCAGGTTCGACCGAAAACAGTGTCCGTCAACTCAACTGGCGAATCGAACACCTGAAGGCCGGCCAAACCGAACGCATGCTTGTTCGCCTGAAAGCCGCTCGCAGCGGAACCCATGACTTGAACGTCGACTGGACCATCGCTCCCCAACAGGAACGGATGCAAGTCGAAGTTCAAGAACCAGAACTCGCTCTCACGATCGATGGTCCCGATGAAGTCATCTATGGCCAATCGAAGACGTATACCATCCGCGTGTTGAATCCGGGCGACGGAGTGGCACCCAACGTGGTGTTCACGTTGTCACCTGAATCCAGCACGCCACAAAGCCAACGCATCGGTGACATCCCATCGGGCAAGGAAGCTCAATTCGAAGTTGAGTTGACCGCACAAGATCTGGGTGACTTGAAGATTCACGGCTTGGCCAGCGGAGACTTGGAGTTGAAGGCTGAAGCGGACAAAAACGTTCGCGTTTTGGCTGCGGATCTGGAAGCCGTTTTGACAGGCCCGGAACTCAAGTATCAAAACACGGATGCGATGTACCAATTGGAACTGACCAACCATGGCACCACCGCCAGTGACGATGTCTTGGCAACCTTGACCTTGCCGATGGGCGTCACCTACATCGGTGGCATGGAAGGCGCTTCGTTGATCGACAATCAACTGCGTTGGAAAATCGCTTCGTTGACCCCAGGTGCCCGGCGCAACTATCAATTCCAGTGCCGTCTCGACTCCACCGGGCAACATGAATTCACGTTCAAGTGCAAAGGCAGTGCTGCTGGGCAAACCGGCGTCGCCTTGACCACCAACGTGGAAGCGATCGCTGACTTGGTTCTTTCGATTGAAGACCCCTCGGCACCTGCTCCGGTTGGGCAAGACGTGACCTATCAAATTGTCATCCGCAACCGCGGCAGCAAACCAGCCACGGACGTTCGAGCGATCGCTCAGTTCAGCAACGGCATCGAACCTCAGCAATTGCTGGGCAACGATGGCAAGGTCATCACCGGTCAGGTTCTGATCAATCCCATTGCTCGGATCGACGCCGGAGAAGAAGTCCGCATGAAAATCGTTGCCAAGGCAGCCGAGGGTGGGCATCATCGCTTCCGCACCGAAGTTCGCAGCGGCGACACGATTTTGGTGGCCGAAGAAGCAACGCACTACATGAACGCACGCAACGAACGGATCAGCCGTCGCAGCGGGCCGGGTGGCAACGAGTTCTCCTTGCCACTGCGTTGATGGGAACCTGACTGCACGATTTGCGACTTGCCCTCCGGTCACTCCAGGGTGATTCCGAGACTGAAGGAGCGGGACGTAGGAAGCAGTCCAATCGGCGGGAACGTCTGATAATCAATCCAAAGGCGGCGTGATGGGAAACCAACACGCCGCCTTTTTTTTGATAATTCATCCTTTTCCCAGCGAGGGGTTTCAGTGAAAATGGCGGCATGCCCTGCCCTGCCCCAATCCCCGCCCGTCGCCTCCACGCGAGAAAATTGCGTCTGCGAACAGAGCGTGAACGCAGTGTGAGCGGCGATCGGCCCGTTCGGGAGGCATTCACCTTGGTGGAATTGCTGGTCGTGATCGCGATCATTGCGATTCTGGTCGGGCTGCTTTTACCCGCCGTGCAGGCCGCCCGTGAAGCGGCACGCAAGGTTCAGTGCAGCAACAACCTCAAAAACATTGGGCTGGCGCTTCACAATTACGAATCGGTTTATCGGACATTGCCATGGGGTGCCAAAGGCGGTTGGGGCCCAAGTTGGACCACTGACATCCTCGCCTTTCTCGAACAAACTCAGCTGGCCGAGATTGTTCCCTACGGCGAACCCGGGGGTCCCACAGGTGGATTGCCCGAAAGTGTCCGGTTCAGGCAACTCGCCACGGCGCCCGTGATGGTGTTTCGTTGCCCGTCTCAACTCGGACCGACAGCCCTGAGTCAACCGACGGACAAGATCGATGGTCGAGTTCGCAACACTTACCTTGGCAACGGGGGCAGCGATGTGAACTGGAACGATCATTCGATCTTCGGAACCACCGGTTTTGATCGTGGCAACGGTGTGTTCCGAGCCACTGACTTCTGCCACATCACGTCGGCAGGAGATGTATGCGACAACCGCCCGGATCAGAAACCGATCAATTTTGCCGGCATCCTGGATGGACTCAGCAACACCCTGATGATTGGCGAAACGAGATACATCGACGATCACGAATGCGGTGTCTGTGACCACTTCATGCTCTACCACGAAGACTTCGACACACAGAACGGTCAGGATTTCTCAGAGGCACTGTGCTCACTCCGCCAAGGGTTCAACTTGCGAGATGTCTCCAAAGATGACTTGCAGATGTCACTTGGAAGTTACCATCCAGGCGGGTTGCATTTGTTGATGTGCGACGGATCGGTTCGATTCACATCCGATTCGCTGAACGAAGAAGTCCGACACGCCATCGGCAGCCGCAACAACAAAGAAGTCTTCGACGCCGGCGAGTTTTGAGTTCGCAGTCTCAGCTGGATTCACTAGCCCCGTTGTAAGCAGGTACGCAGACGTCGTCGGATATGTGAGCCGTTTGGCGTTAGCCACGGTTCCCGCGCACAACCGGGGCTGACGCCCAAACGGCTCACGGGATTCAACCCAATCATTCCTGCTTAGCTGTCCAACGTCGCGCCGTCGAACTAACGAAACCAGTGCGCCATCGCGGTCGCGTGCATTTGCTCGTACGCGTTGACCGTGGTGGATTCGTTGACATCGGGACGCAAGAATTCCGCGATCATCTGATCGGTCTGCTCCACTTTGCTTTCGATTCGGTGCATCCACAACGACTTCAAAACGCCGACGCTGTCGAATAGATCGGCGCGCATCATCATCATCACGCTGTCCGCGACTGCCTGATTCGCCGCCGGGAGCGACGGTTGCTCAGCCACATGCTTTTGAAAACCTTCCTTCATCGCCGCTCGGGTCAACCAAGCGACCGTTTCATGGGTCGGTGCCGTGCTGCATTCGCGAGCCGCGTTGGCGTGTGACTGGGTCCGTGTGAGATCCATTCCGTAGCGGGTCAATTCCGAATCATGGGCCGCGATGCTGCCCACCAAGACATCGATCCAACGTTCCGTGACTCGCCTCAGACGATTCAGCCGCACCGCATCGGTGACACTGCAGCCACGACGATCCAGGATCGCCCACTGAACTCGGTTGCGAGCTTCCAAGTGCGACAGATGAATGGCTTGGGTGATCGGCGAACACTCATCGGTGCCGTTTCGACGATCGATCCCGTCCCCGATCGCTGCCACCACGCGTGTCAATGCTTCGCTCGCCAAGATCTCTTCCAACACGCCCATGTGCTCGGTCCACCAACATCGCATGCGGTAGAAGTCGCCGGTCGCTTTCACACGATTGAATCTCGCCATGACTTGATGCCACAGATCCAAACGGTTTCGCGAAGCAGTCCAGTATCCCGCGATTGCCTCAGGGGAAATGGGACTGCGTTGCAGCAGCATCGCTGGCCCATGGTAGGACAGGACGGAAGCAAGTTCGGTGAGCTGAACAACGTGCATGCAGAAACACTGGGAAACAAGTCGAAAGACATCCGTGGTCGAACCGGACACGGAATGCAGGGTTCGGGCCACGAATGGCACGCCCATCCGATATTGCACCGCAAGTCACCTTCTGCAGGGCACTTACAAAAACGAAGAGACCGGAGCGTGAACGTCGCCAAGGTGAAGATGTTGTAAAAACTCCACCTCCAGTGGAAAGCTTGCAACATCCTTTGTTGTCGATCCGAGGACGCCGGGGGGTGCAGAACCTGCTGTCGCCATCCGCGACCGCCCTGCCCCGGACAGCTCGCTGAACGCTCGTTTTCCGACCGCTCCCGCTGCGGCGAGTCGATTGAGTTGTCAACGAGGTTTGAACGCGTGTGGAATGGGCACTCTTGCCCGTCCAAGTTGCGGATGTCGGCCAAGAGTGGCCAACCGACAGCGAAATCGACAATCCCATCGCCAACGGGCGGGGTGGGCAAGACGTTACGAGCACGGCACTTCAAAACCGCACAACCTCTACTCGGCAGCAGCCTGCCCAAAGGGATCGCTCCATTTCTCCTCCGTCAAAATCGTACGGTCAGTCAGCGTTTTCAAGAACGCGACCAGCGCGACCTTGGGAACTTCCGGCAACGCCATCCCGTTGGCGGCGAAGTCATCCAGACGTCCGTCGAGGTTGGGGTGCGGCTTGATGCTCCAGTTGTAGTGCTCGACGACCTCATCCAGAGTTCGGAATCGCCCGTCATGCATGAACGGCCCGGTCAGCTCAACGTTCCTTAGCGACGGCGACTTGAAACGTCCTCGATCAATTTCCGCCTTGCTGATCGTCCCCACGCCCAAGTCCACGTCGTCCGTGTCCGCGTCCACTCCATTGACGGCGGGGGTGGTCATCGTGAAGAACGCCATTTGTCGAGCCGGTCGTTGGGAAGAGTCGTACGGTTCGTCTGGACGGTGCGGATTGAACGGCAACGCGTTGCTCATGTGACACGACGCGCAGTTCCCTCGGAACAAGAACACCTGCTTGCCCAAGTTCTCCTGCTCGGTGAAGTTTGGAAACGGCCGGCGGTAGGATCCGGCTTGCGAAACCCCGAGGTCATAGCGAGATTGAAACGAGACGATTGAACGCACGAACTGGGCCAATGCCTTGGCGACCCGATCCACGGTGACCTCTGTTGATCCAAACGCTTTGGCGAACAGCGGTGGGTAGATCGGATCCGCTGCCAATTGCGGGATCAAGACGTCGAGGTCATGCCCCATCTCGATTGGGTTTTCGATCGGCATCAAGACCTGTTGTTCCAATGTGCGAGCTCGTTCGTCCCAGAAAAATCGCCCGCGTTGGTAGAAGCGAGCATTGACCAGGCTCATTGAATTGCGAGTCACCTTCTCGCCGTCGAACCCAACGCTCAGCGGTTCATCATCGGTAAAAGACAACTCTTGTTTGTGGCACGAGGCGCACGAGACCGTGCCATTGGCCGACAGCGTCTTGTCGTAGAACAGGACTCGCCCCAGCGTCGCCCCGTCGTCCGTCATCGGATTGTCGGGCGGGGTGTTGTCGAACCGTTCCACCGCAGACCGAAAATGTTCCGGCCAATCGATGTCGCTGTAGTTGAAAGGGGTCTCCGGCAGATTCAACGCTCGCATCTCTGCCGCGCTGCCCTGCCCTGCCAACTTTGTCTTGCTCGAGACGGGCTCCGCTGCCACGCCGATCTTGCAGCCGGAACCTAACGAACCCAGCCAACAAACGGCGACAAAAAAGCACACCGCCCTGCCCCGATCCATTCGCGAAACAGTCCCTACGAATTGCGGATTCGTCATGGTTGGCATCGTGGCGTTTTCTTTGGGAAGGAAAAATTCGATCCCGCGAGTCTAGCATTTTCACCGAACACTTTCTCGGGTCTTCCCAACTGGAGTGACCACCGCACCGCCCTGCCCCGCCGCGGATTCCGATGGCAGGCCGGCGAGTGGCAGGGACCAACTCCTGCGCAAAAGCGTGAAAATCGGTGGCCAAAACGTCGGCAAAACGGGGAGAAACTTGCAATCGAAAAACGCGAGTTTCTCTCTCGTGGCTGAACGGGTACAAACATGAGCTGACGCGCCCCCTCGAAAAGGATTTTGCTGAATGTCGGATACGATCATCGCCCCGGAAATGAAAATTGAAGCGGCGACGGAAATGCCGGACGCCAAACCGTTTGTTCACCTGCATTGCCACAGCCACTACAGCTTGCTCGATGGGGCTGGCGACATCGGCAAATTGGTCAACCGCGCCGTTGAACACGGGATGAATGCGATGGCGTTGACCGACCACGGCAACTTGCACGGGGCGCTTGAGTTCTATCGCAAGGCGAAGGACGCGGGCATCAATCCGATCATCGGTTACGAAGCCTACATCGCACCGGGGAGTCGGTTTGACAAAGGCGGTGCCCGCAGCAGCAAAGCGGCCAGCTATCACTTGACTCTGTTGGCACAAAACCGAACCGGTTTCAAAAACCTGATCAAGCTCGCCTCGGCCGCCTCGCTGGAAGGCTTCTACTTCAAGCCTCGAATCGACAAAGAAATCCTCGAGAAGCACAGCGAAGGCATCGTTTGCTTGTCCGGTTGCGTCAGCAGCGAATTCAGCCGCGCGATTCTGAAGGGAATCGAAACCAAAGAACACGAAGAAGAAGCCAAGAAAATCGCGGGGTGGTTTCACAAAGTCTTCGGCGATCGTTACTTCATCGAGATCATGAACAATGATGTCGACATCCAGCGCACCCAACTCGAAGGTGCGGTGGACATCGCCAACAAGATGGGTCTGCCTTTGGTCGCGACCAGTGATTGCCACTACGTCAATCAAGAAGACGCGGAAGCCCAGGACATCATGTTGTGCATCAACACCGGGCGATTCCGCACGGACAACACGCGAATGAAGATGGAGAACGACCAGTTCTTTCTTCGCAGTCCACAACAGATGTACGAGAAGTTTCCGGGATTGGAAGATGCGGTCGGTCGCAGCCAGCAAATCGCTGACACGGTTGACATTGAACTCGAATTCAACAAGTACTTTTTCCCCAGCTTCCCCTGCCCTGATGAACTGACGCCGCTGGATTACCTGCGAAGGTTGTGCGAACAGGGATTGATGGAACGCTACGAGGGCGATGACGAGCGCATCGTCGACGGCAAACTTTCCGACGAGGTCATGGCCCGCCTCGATCGCGAATTGGGCGTGATCGAAAAGCTCAACTACCCAACGTACTTCTTGATCGTGTGGGACTTCGTCAACCACGCTCGCGACGTCGGCATCAGCGCGACCGCTCGGGGTTCCGGGGTGGGTGCGATCGTGTGCTACGCGCTGTACATGTCTCACGTTTGTCCGCTGCGTTATGACTTGTTGTTCGAAAGATTCCTCGATGAATCTCGAACCGAGCCACCCGATATCGACATCGACTTCGAAAAGGAACGTCGACTCGAAGTCATTGACTATGTGAAAGAGCGTTACGGCAGCGAAATGGTCTGCCAGATTGGAACGTTCGGTACGCTGGCGGCCAAAGCAGCCATCAAGGACACCGGTCGAGCGCTTGGAATCCCGCTGTCTCGCGTCAACCAAATCACCGAGTTGGTCCCGGACGAGCTGAAGATCACCATCGCGAAGTCGCTCGACAAGAGCGCTGACCTGAAGATGATCTACGACGGCGACCCGGAGATCCGCGAGTTGCTCGACCTGGCGATGAAGATCGAGGGACTGGCTCGCAACGTCGGCACGCACGCCGCGGCGGTGGTCATCGCCGACCAACCGCTGACGGAGTATGTCCCACTGGGGCGGGTGCCTGGAAAGCAGGATGTGATCACCCAATGGGCGATGGTGGATGTTGAAGCATCCGGGTTGCTCAAGATGGATTTCCTCGGACTTCGCAACCTGACCATCATGTCGCGAACGGTGAAGTTGGTCGAGCAAACGACCGGCAAAACCATCGACCCTTTGAAATTCCCCTTGGACGACAAACCGTCTTATGCGCTGCTGCAACGCGGGGAAACCAAGGGTGTCTTCCAACTCGAATCAGGCGGCATTCGCGATCTGCTTCAGCGAATGAAGCCCGACACGTTCAACGACATCATCGCGACCGCCGCGCTGTACCGTCCTGGTCCGCTGGAAGGCGGGATGGTCGACGATTACGTCAACATCAAACACGGTCGGCAACAACCGGAGTACAAACACCCGGTCTTGAAAGAGATCTTGGAAGAGACCAACTCGATCATGGTCTACCAAGAACAGGTGATGCGGATTCTCAACCGCCTCGGGGACGTGCCGCTGGCCAAAGCGTACACGTGCATCAAGGCGATCAGTAAAAAGAAGCAGTCTTTGATCGATGCCAACCACGATGTCTTCATCGCGGGTTCGATCCGCAATGGGCTGGCTGAAAAAGACGCGGAAGACATTTGGAATCTGATCGTCAAGTTCGCCGGCTACGGGTTCAATAAGTCGCACTCCACTGCGTACGCGTTGATTGCCTACCAAACCGCGTATTTGAAAGCCCACTACCCCGTCGAGTTCATGGCGGCGTTGTTGTCCAGCGACATCTCGGGCCGAAACTTCAAACGCAAAGACGCTCTGATCGAGCACATGGAGGACTGCGATCGGATGGGCATCGAGGTGTTGCCACCCAATGTCAATCTGTCGGACGCGGACTTTGGAGTGTTTGAGGGCAAGATCCCGTTCGCTCTGTCTGCGATCAAGGCCTGTGGTGGCTCCACCGCAATCAGTATCGAAGCCGAACGCAAAAAGAATGGTCCCTTCAAAGACATCTTTGATTTTTGTGAACGAGTCGACCCGCACGACTGCAATCGCAGCGCGATCGAAACGTTGATCAAAGCCGGTGCCTTTGATTGCTTCGGTGCGAAACGCAGTCAATTGGCCTCCGTCCTCGAGCGGGCCATGCAGGCCGGCGCGAAAGTTCAAGCTGACAAGAAAACCGGGCAAGCCAGCTTCTTCGACGCCTTCGATGAAGAAGAAGAGGAGGGCTCCGACGGCGACTCGAGTGCGGCAACACCGTTGCCGGACATCGAAGAATGGCCTGATCGCGAAAAACTGTTGGCTGAAAAAGAAGTTCTGGGCTACTACTTGGACAGCCACCCGTTGGCCGAGTTTGAAAACAAGCTGGCCACGTTCCGCACCCACACCACCGAATCCATGGCGGATTGCAAGGATCGCGACGAAGTCATTGTCGGTGGGATGATCAGCAGCATCAAAATTGCTCACACGAAGAACCCCAAACCGGGGGCGCCCAGCAAGTACGCGAACTTTGATTTGGAAGACATGGCCGGCAGTGTGCGCTGCATTTGCTGGCCCAAGGGTTTCGCCGTTTGCGGCGAACGAATCCAACCCGACGCCGTCGTGTTGGCCAAAGCCAAGGTCGACCGCCGCGGCGGTGGCGATGAAATCAACCTGATCATCGACGAATTGACACCACTGGACGAACTGGATTCCCGCTACACGCACGGCATCCGCATTCGCCTGGACGAGGCCGAACACGATGAAAAAACGGTTTCCAACGTTCGCGAAATCGTCCGCGGCTACCCAGGCAACAAGGATCTGTTGTTGGCCATGCATTTGTGCGAAGGCGAGACGGTGCACTTCAAGGCCGACAAGTTTCGCGTCGACATCACCCCGCAACTCCGTGAACGACTGGATGACTTGCTCGGGACCGGCCACTACAAGTTGCTGATGAGCAAACCGCAACGCTGAGTACAAAGGTCCTGAGGCTAAAAAAACGCGGGAACCGATGGTTCGGTTCCCGCGTTCGGAAATCATGGCTGGGCGAATCACCCCTGCTCAAGCGTCGTCTTTCTGTTTCCCTTTTCCCTTCCCCTTTCCTTTGCCCTTGCGGCCTTTTTTGGCAGAGGTCATTTGCTTGCGGGCTTGTTCGGGCAAAGCGGCCAACTGCTCGGGGGTTAGCATCCCCGCCACTGCAACTCGCAGTGCTTTCGCCGCTTTCTGCTGCTTGGCGATCAGAGCCTGTTCTTCTTCGCTGAAGCCTTCCTTCAACTTGGCGGCCATTTCTTTCCCCTTCAGGCCAGCCTCACGCGCCGCTTTTTGGGCCTCGGTGCGCTTCTTCATCAACTCGGGGGTCAGTCCCTCGTCCTTCAGTTCCTTCATTTGGGCGACGAAGCTCGTTTTGGCCTCGTTCCACTTCGCTTTTTGCTCGTCAGTCAACTCGACTGTTTCGAGCGTCTTGCTGAGGTTCTGGGCCATCCAAGCGCCAGCCGCTCGGTTTCCAGCTCGCTTTTTCTTTGCTTCGGGTTTGTCATCCGCCGTCGCCGAAGCAGCCAAACAAGCAATCAAGGCCAACGCAATCAGGTGTTTCATCCGAGTGTCTCCGAGTGGGGAAGGGTTGTTGGGGAGGATTTTACCCTCACCGGGCCTCAGAGGGGCCCACTATTCCTCAAAACCGTTTTAAGCGGATGCGAATTTCTGCTTGGAGTGCGCTCGGAGACGCCTGAAAAGCATTCGGGAACTTTTCTGTCTCATTTTGCATCCAACGCCAGGTGAAAGTCACTGAAACCGGATGACCGTCACGACCGTCACGCAGCGACATAAACCCTGCCATAACAGCGTTTTTCGTTGCTTTGCGAGGCACCCCAAGTAAACTCGACCCCCGCGGTAAAGCCCTCCTTACGCAGCCGCTTCACCTTATCCAAACTGCCAAAAACCAGAAATTCCTCTGACTTTGGCATCCATTTTTGCAACTTCCCCCGCATCCTGCTCCGCCGCCGACCAGCCCCAAATTGGTCTGCCACGAGCGGCACGACGAGGCCAACACTGATGACGATCGGTACCCCGGGCAACTCTTCCAACATGCACAACGCCAACGAATCGGCCGCTAAGCGGCGTGATGATCGTCGCCGCCGCAGCGGATCCTCCTTGTTTGGAGGGCAAACGCGACGCGGCAAGACCCAACGAGCCAAGTTGGAGCGACGCCTGCAGTCACAATCGCTCGAGGCCCGTCAATTGCTGGCTGGCCCAGAATTGGTCGCGATTCAGCCCAACGCGTCTGAGCTGATTGACAACAGCAGCACGATTCGCAACGTCAATGGTGTGGAGCTGCTCAACGTTTCGCCCAACGAGTTGACCTTCCGATTCGATGACGACTCATCGATCGATCCCTCCACACTCGGAACGGCCAACAATCCGCTGGCGATCAGCGTGACCCGTGCCGGCGACGATGGTGGGTTCGAAGCGGCGACGGCCGTGACGGACTTCAGCACCAGCGGCAGTGTTCTGCTGGAATTCCGCTCCGCAGCGGCAGGTGTCAGCGGCAACGGAACAACGATCAATGTGACAGGATCCGTCCGTTCGTTGGTCACCGCTCCCGTGATCATCACACAAGATCCCGAGAACAAAACCCTGAACATCGACCTGAATGCGAACCCCAGCCGTCAAGCAACGGTTCGCGATCTGACGTTGGCTCTGGAAAACTACAACGCTACCCAGCGCAACCTGAACCGTGACACGGTCGCCGATGCGTTCCAAATCAGCGGACCTTCGTCGACTCCGATCGGGCAATCGGTCGCCAACAACCCAGTCTCGCTCACGCTGTCGGGCGCCAACGCCGCACAAACGGTCACCGACCTGGGTCTTGGAAATGCTTTCAGCACCAAGCTCGTCGCCAATCAATCTGGCGTCGGTGGCCAAGGCATCTCGGTCGTGATTCAGTCGCGTGACTTTGGAGGCCCCACTGATCCGTTGGTTTCCGTCAGTGGCAAAACCATCACGGTTCAAATCAACCGCAATGCGAGCAGCCCCACGACTGTGGGCGAGTTCATTGACGCGATCAATGAGACACCCACCGCTTCGGAATTGATCACTGCAACGCAGGAACGTGGCAGCACGACCCAATCGATCGGCAACTTCGCTGCCACCTTGCCACTCGCTGGTGCCACCGACACTCCCGTCAACGCGGGCTACATCGGCATTGGCAGCAACCCCAATGAAGTCGTCTTCCGCTTCGCTGAACCGCTTCCCGATGACGCCTATCAAATCGAAATCTTCGGTGCTGGCGATCGGGCTTTGCGAAACCTCGCAGGCGAAGCGTTCAACGACGGAGTCGACTTCGCTGTTCCATTCACGTTGAACAAACCACCGCAAGTTTTGGCCGTGGTCCCCGAACCAATCGACATCGACAACCAAGGCCAACGCACGCCACGGTTGAACATGATCGATGTTTACTTCACCGATGATGTCAGCGTCGCGAATTTGGCGTCCCAGCCTGAATTGTTCCAGTTGATTTTCACCCGTGACACTGCCACGGGCGAAGACGACGTGGTCTTCATGCCCAACGACATCTCGGCCATCGCAGGCAAACCCAACGCGGTTCGTTTGACGTTCGATGACTTCTTGAATGACGGCAACAGTAACTTCAGCTTCTCAGAAGTCCCGGATCTGTCGCAGCAAACCAACCCACCGATGCCGGTTGACCAATTGCCCAAGATCTCGGGTGCGATTCGCCTGAAGGTCGGCAACGACAGTGCTTTGCCAATGACGCCCGGCAACGTCTCGGTCGCGTCCGATGCAGGCGACAGTTTCGACACCGCGTCGATCATCAACAACTTGACGGGAATCGGCCAAGGCCAAACCGCGAGTGTGCGTTTGACCGGCGGTGAAGTCGACAATCCCAATCCAAACGATCCGCTTTACACGCTCGACTTCCCCGGTGGCACGGATTACCAAGGCGTTCGCGACATTCGAGAGGATGACCCGAGCCGTCTGGAACGCACCGTCCCGTTGGATGTCTGGCGTCAAGGCGCGGACACTTATGACGGCATCACGACCGCTTACTACAACTTCCCATCCAGTTGGTTGGGTGACGATCCCAGCAACAGTGGATTGGATCTCGACAAGACTTACGTCAACCTGATCACCGAAGAACAAAAGCAACGTGTTCGCGAAGTGATGTCGCTGTTCAGCGAATACCTTGGCGTTCAATTCGTTGAAATCGGTGACACCGCGTCCGGCGCCGTCACAAGCATCCCTTCCGGCAGCCCGCTGCTGAGCATCACGTTGGGCGAACTGTACGGCAGCGTGGATGACGACTTGATCGTCAACAGTGCCGTCGGTGGTGTGACCTTGGACACCCGCCCGCTCGATATCAACGGGCAAACTTACTTGGGCGTTGACCCCAACGCGGATTCCATCGGCGACCGCCAGTTGTTGGTGATGGACGCGCAAGACTTTGACGCCAGCGTGGACGATCAAACCGGAGGTGAATTCTTCCGGGGTGCGTTCTTGGGTGTCGGTCAATTGCTCGGCTACGGGTATTCCGATTACCTGCCGCAACCGGTGACCCAGTCCACGGGATCGGTTCTGGACAGCGATACCCCCGACGTCATCACGACTTCCTCGCAATTGAACGACGACAACGAATCGTTGTTCCCGAGTCCCTCGGACATTGTCAACGGACAGTACTTGTTCCGTCCGGAAGCCAACGACATCGATCTGTACCGATTCGAATTGACCGAACCGGGAACGTTGTCCATCTCGACCGTGGCGGAACGACTGAGCCTGTCCAGCACGTTGGACACGGCCCTGCGTTTGTACAAGCAAATCGGCCCTGACGAATACATCGAGATCGCTGCCAACGATGACTACTTCAGCAACGACTCTCTGATTGAAATCGACATTCTCGAAGCGGGCGACTATGTCGTCGGCGTCAGTGCGTCTGGAAACACCTCTTACAACCCGGTCATCACCGGCACCGGCATCGGTGGTGTGACCGAGGGCACGTACGAATTGGTGATGTCGTTTGAAACCGCCGCTGCTAGCAGTTTGCTGGACACTCCCGTCGGCAACACCGCCGCTCAACCGCTCGATGGCGATGCGGATGGTCAGCCTGGTGGAGAATTCAATTTCTGGTTCAACCCAACCGATCCCGATGCCGTCATTTACGTTGACAGCGTCACGGGCACCAACCTGCCCGACCGCAACTTCACCACCAACGACGTCAATCAATTTGACTTGTTCGTCACGATGGGCACACCGACCAAACCGGTTGCTGAAATCGACGACGCCATTCGATTGGCTGAATTCCGCCTGAACAACGGCGGCACCCCGGTTACCAAAATTCGCGTGATCGGTGGCGGCAGCTACGAAATTGGTCGTTCGGACCTTGGAAACGCACTCAAAGACGGCACCAGCCTGGATGTCCCACAAGACATCGCGTTGGTGATCGATGGCGGTTCCGAATTTAAAATGTCTCGCAGTCGCATCGGTGTTGGCAGCACGACCGAATCGGTCGATCGCAGCAACTCATCGATCCAGATCTTGGGCACCCCATATGACGCGGTCTCGTTCGCAGGGCTGAACGGACAAGTCGGTTCCTGGGGCGGTATCGATCTGCGTGGGGACATCGACTACGCCGACGACAGCAAGATCAACATGGAAGACAACGCCGTCTTCCTCAACCACATCCAATACGCCGACATTCAACACGGTGGTGGTCAAGTTTCGGTCGATGGACAGACCGTGACGATCTCGCCCATTGAGCTGGCCGATGTTCGTGCAACGATCCTGAACAACCAGATCAGAAATTCGGCTCAAGCTGCCATCGCAGCGACGCCAAACACATTCGAAGAGACTCGTTTCGACGAATCGCAGTACCAAAATCAAGTGGCCCCTGGTGCCTCGACTCCTTCGTACTTCACCAGCGATGTCACCCGCGTCGGGCCTCACATCCGCGGCAACGTGCTGACGAACAACTCCATCAACGGGTTGCAAATTCGTTTGCTGACGCCAACCGGTGGCGACTTGCAATCGTTGGATGTCAACGCACGCTTTGACGACACGGACATCGTTCACGTCCTGACCGAAAACCTGCTCATCGAAGGCAACCCGGGCGGTGTCAACGCGGCCAACGAAGCCCCCAGCATCCTGCTGGTTCGGACCGCCACGACCACCACACCCGCGACCGCCGATGGTTTGGCCGCAGGCGACTATGTCTATCGCATGACATTTGTGGACCAAAACGGATTCGAATCCACCCCGAGCGAAGCGACATCGTCCCTCACCGTCGGTGCCAACGGTTCGGTCCAATTGTCGGGTCTGCCAACTGTGACCGCCGACAGCGAATTCGCTGGCCGTCGTTTGTACCGGGCCACCGTTGACGCCAACGGCAACCCAGGTGAATTCCGCTTGGTCGCTCGCCTGAACACCGACGACACGTCCTACCGCGATTCCGTCGCGGAAGGCAGCGACATCATGAACCCCAGCATCATCGCTGGAACCTTGCTGTCGGGTGCCAGTGCCTCCATCCAAACCAATTCCGTTCCGAACCCCGTTGGCGGTGGAACGGGAATGGTTGAACCTGGCCAATACGTTTACCGCTTCACCTATGCAACGGCCGATGGAACAGAAGTCGGACCAAGCAGTGAATCCCAGGTCATTGAAACCATCGACGAAGGTTCGATCAGTGTCTCCGGGATCCCAGCCGCACCAGAAGGCAGCGGTTTTGCTTCCCGAATCGTTTATCGAGCGACCGTTGCCAGCGATGGAACGGTTGGCGAATACCGCCAAGTCGCGGTTCTGAATGCGTCTCAAACATCCTTCACCGATGCTGCTTCCGTCGGCACCGACCGTTTGGATTTGTTGACCATCACGGCACCGTTGCAAGCCCGAGCTGGTCGACTCGATCCAAGCTTGGTGATTGATCCGGGCATGATCGTCAAAATGGATGGTGCCCGCATCGACGTGACCTTCGGTGCTCATCTGTACGCGGAAGGCACTGCGAAAGAGCCGATCATCCTGACCAGTCTGAATGACAACCGGTACGGAACCGGCGGTGCATTCAACACCAACAACATTGCCGAAGGCACCAACGACGGTCAAAACGATCTGACAGCCGGCGATTGGTCGGGCATCTACTTGGCGTTCGGTGCGGACGCATCGTTCGACCACGCGGTCCTGGCCGGTGGCGGTGGGACGTCACGGATTGAAGGTGGTTTTGCCAGCTTCAACGTGCTGGAAGTTCACCAAAGTGACTTGCGTGTCGCCAACACCCGTTTCGAAACCAACGCGGATGGCCGCGGTTTCTTGAACGACAGCGACAGCAGCCAGAGTGACCCACGCGAAGAACGTGTGGGACGCGTCAACAACGCCAGCGGAACGATCTTCGTCCGCGGGGCGCAACCTGTTTTGGTCGACAACGAATTCATCGACGGCAGTGGCCCGGCGATGACCTTCGACGTCAACAGTTTCTCATGGCAAGAAGTCACTGACCCAGGTCGTTCGACGGCCAGTCGTGACTTTGGCAACGGAACCGTGGTCGAAGACAGCCTCGATCAATACGAAATCTCGGGCAACAGCGGTCCTTTGATCGCTGGCAACTTGATCGACGCAGCCACGGTGTCCGACGAAGACGTCGCCGCCGGCATCGTCACCGCTGGGCTGAACGGTTTGGAAGTTCGCGGCGGAACCGTCGCCACGGAAGTGGTTTGGGACGACACGGACATCGTCCACATCGTCCGCGACATGATCGAGATCCCCAACCAGCACATCTATGGTGGATTGCGACTGGAAAGCGACGCTCGCGGATCGCTGGTCGTTAAATTCCAAAACCAAGACCTCGACGTCGAGGACGTCTTGCTGCGTCGCCAAGCCGGCATCGTTGCTGGTGGCACGCTGCTGACCGCAGAAGACGAAATGCTGGACATCGCTGACCGCATCGGCGGCAGCCTGCAGATCGTTGGTCAACCTGACTTCCCAGTTGTCTTGACCAGCCTGCTGGACGACACCATCGGCGCCGGATTCACCCCCGACGGCATGGCCAACGTCGACACGGACAACAATGGCGTTCGCGTGGATGCCGACGGCAATCCAATCACGACCCTGACCAGCGATTCCAGCGGTGGCGAGTCCACCCCGGCGTTGTTGCCACTGGGCCAAGAGTACGATCGGGCGGACAACGCGGAAGTCGACAATGGCACCACCATTGACAACGACATCGATCCAAACTCGGCCGGTTACCTCAGCACCACGGTCTTGGGCGGCGGTGAACTGCAAAACGTCGTCGTGACTGGCATCGACCAGAACAACGGCGGCGCACTGCTGGCACAGCAGAACTACGCGTTCCTGTACACGACCTACATCGAAGTCACCAACGACGTCGGAACACGCACGCGAATCCCGTTGATCAACGCGTTCAGCCCAACGGACAATCCCAACCCGATCTTGGTCGGTCCCGACCGTGTTCGCAGCAGCGGCGTGTTCACCGCGTTCGGACGTGAAATTCGCTTCACCGCGGAAACGTTCATCGTCGACAACCGCGCGGTTGCCTACACCACGCTTGATTTCGAAACCGTTGACGGAGCGGACTTCTCTGCCGGCAACATCGGCGACATCCGCGTGATCAGCTACTTGGATCAAGGCGTCACCGCCGACGACGCGGACGTGTTGTATCAGATCGGCACCCCCGGCCAGAGCGATTTCCGCTTGATGACCTTGAACGAAACCGCACGTGTCGGCTTCACTCACGGCGGTGTTTACGAAAACGACTCGATCAACCAGTTCAACGCCTCGTACAGCGGTTGGGTCACCGACGACGCTGGCGATCTGCTCAACCGATTGAACACCGTTCAGAACGGACTCACGTTCGACATCGCCGCCAGCATCAATGGCGACATCCCTGCCGCCTTCGGTCCTGTCGCTGGCTCAGCGAACTTCGACGGTGTGACGAGCGGAACCACGGCGATCAGCCAAAACAGCCTCCCCGCTGACATCGAAACCGCTCACGTTTGGGAACTCACTGGCGGAAGTGACGCTGCTCGCGTGACCACGTTCGTCGAATGGATCCCGTTTGATCCTGCCAACCCTGCCAGCATCTCGCTGCCACAAAGCGTTGACGGTGCGGGATCCTGGGACGGCATCACGATTCGCGAAGCCGCTTCGGATTCGAACGTTTCTATCACTGGTGAAAACGAACCGGGCAATGTCGGCAACAGCGACACCAACGCCACGCCAGCCACGTCGCAGTACTTGGGCGAATTGGCTCCTTCGATCGAAGCCGGTGACGAATCCCGTCGCATTGGTTTGATCGTCGAAGGCGAAATCAGCAGCCGTGGCGATGAAGACGTGTACGCCTTCGTCGCAGAAGCTGGCACTCAAATCTGGCTCGACATCGACCGCACAAATTCCAATCTGGACACGGTCATTGAATTGATCGATGCCAACGGAAACACGCTGATCTTGTCGGACGACTCCATCGAAGAAGCCCGACAGATCGAAGAATTGTTGTCCGTTGACCCGACCGATCCAAACGCCGCGGCACGTCGTGCTGCTCTGACGGAAGAAATCGCACGTCGCAGTGGTGGCGGACTGAATGGTTACAACATCGATCAGGTGCTCGGTTTGGGAACCACGTTGGTGGATGCCACCGCCGACGACTCGATGTTCCAAGACAACTACTCGACCAACGCTCGCGATGCCGGCATGCGGATCACGCTGCCGGGAACCGTGGGACAAACGTTGCTGTACCACGTTCGTGTTCGCAGCGGTCTGAGCGATGTCGCTGAGGACGTGACCCTCGCCAACGGTGGCGGGTTCTTGACCAGTGCCGAGTCGCTGGGCAAAGGCCGCACGACCGGCAGTTACCAGTTGCAAATTCGTCTCGGCGAAGATGACGTGTTCGCGGGAACCCAGGTTCGCTACAGCGACGTGCGTTACGCCACCAACGGCGTTCAAGTCATCGGCGGCCCGATGCACAGCCCACTGACCGGCACGGACTATGAAACCGAATCGGCCAATGAAACACTCGCGGACGCTCAACGCCTCGGTCTGTACGACAACCAGTACACCTCCGATGGAACGATCACGACGTTGGCCGACGGCAGTATCGTCATCAACCGTGACTCCGGCGGCATCGACCGTGTCGACATCGATTTGGACAACCCTGCCGGTCCGTTGTCCAGCGACAATCTGGCCACCAACATCTCGGGCATGCTGACCGACGTCGATGACGTCGATTGGTTCGAGTTTGACATTGAATATCAACAACTCACTCGCGACGACGCAGCCCTGTACCTGGCAACCGTGTTCGACCTCGATTACTCCGACGGTTTGGCACGTGCGGACACCGCTCTGTACGTCTTCAACTCGCTGGGTGAATTGGTTCTCATCGGCGGTGACAGCAACATCGCCGACGACCAAACTTCGCCTGGCACCGGTTACGATCCATCCGATCTTTCGCGTGGTTCGTTTGGCAACGCCGACCCCTACATCGGTTCCGCTGAACTTCCCGAAGGCACGTACTACGTCGCGATTTCGAACCAATCGCGTCAGCCAGCCGTGCTGGACCAATTCACCAACCGCGACACCGCTAATCCATTGTTGCGTTTGGAACCTGTCGATTCGATTCAACGCATCGCGGAAGAAAACTTCGAAGTCTTTGACTTCTATCCTGGAACCGCGTCCGCGCCCGTCCAACCGGTGTTGTTTGACGACAACTCGATCCTGGACTACTCGCTCGACGACGTCGTCTTGTACGTCAACACGGGCTCGACGCTGTTTGTCGTCAACCCATTCACGGGTGAAACTTACGGCACGATCGGAAGCTTCGGCGATGAAGTTCGCGACATTGCCTTCACGGCCAATGGTGAGTTGTTCGCTTACACCGGCTACGACGATCGCCCTGCGGGTGACACGACGTGGACTTACAACCGCATCGACACAGCAACGGGGCAACTGAGTGCGCCGCTCAGCGTTGGTGCTGGAATCGAAACGTTCCACAACTTGGACGCGGAAACCCCACCTGCCCAGCAGATTCTCGATGAAGCCAGCGACGATGGCCTCGAGGTCGAAGCCATCACGATTCGAGCACGATTTGGTTCGGAAACAGGCTTCTTCATCGGCAACCGTCCCACCGCCCAAGACGGTTTGGACTACATCGACAACATCTTGTATTCCTTCAACGAGGAAACGGGTGAAGCGACCGGTCCCGTCTTCGACCTCGCTCTGTTCAATGCGGGTGCCGGTACTGACCGCCGCGAAGTGGGTGCGATCGACACTGCCATCCCAACTGGCAACCAAGACACTCAACTGGGTATCTCCGATGCCACCACGAACGACGCCAACGGGTTGCCTGTGGCGAGGTTGTTCGACGGTGACACGTTCAGCCTGACCAACGGCACCGAGACCGAAACGTTCGAACTGAACCAAGGTTTCACGATCCTGGCTGCATCGCCTGCGGATTCGTTGACCGGAGCGACGCTTGCCAACGCCGCGATTCCAATCGCGACAGACACCACACTCGATCCTGCCAGCATTCTCAATGGCACATTGTTGACAGTTGAAACGCCTGGCAACGCTCCCGTGACTTTCCAAATCACGGACTCCACCGCCGCGATTCCTCCGGGCAACATCCGTGTGCCTTTGGATCGCAGCTCCGACGCCGTGGTCTTCATTGACACTCTGGCATCGGTCATTCGCGACCAAGGCATTCCAGTTTCCGCCAAGGGAACCCAATTGGCTCTGCCGACCGCGACCAACGTGCAGTTGACCGGTCCCGGTGCAGTGGCTGCTGACGGCATTGCCTTGGTGGGCGACAACAACGTCACCGCGGGCAACATCGCTGTGACCCTGCTGCCAACCGACACTGCCGAAACAATTGCGTTCCGCATTTCGCAAGCCGTCCAAGCTGCGAACACCGGCGGTTCCTTGCCAACTGTCACCGCGACGCCTCAGGGCAACTCGCTGTCCATCACCGGTGCGATCGCCAACGTCAGCAGCGTGACCGGAGCCGTCCGGGCTGGTGGTTCACCCAACGGCGGAACGATCACGGGCATCGAGATGGTCGGCAACGATCTGTACGGTGTCAGCGACAACGGTGGTCTGTACTTCGTGCCGAGTACACAGCTCAACGGAACGGGTGCCCGCTTCGTTGGCAACTACGTCTCCACCGCCACCGACTTGATCGGGTTGAACTTCACCGGTCTGCGTGCCGGCCCGAACAGTGTCGAAGACGGTGCCTACAGTGACATCCTGTTCGGAACGACCAGCAACGGTCGCATCTATGCCTTCAACACCCTCGGCGAACTGCAGCCCATCTTTGCGGGTGGTCGCAGCTTCATCGACACGGGCATCTTCGGTGCATTGGGGCTGGACTTCAGCACGCTGGATTACAACCTCTGGCACGTTGCCGGGGCTCGAGCAGACGATGCTGGACACGGTTACACCGAGACCTTCAGCGATACCCGCCCCGAAGTTTCGGGTGGCAACTCGCTGCAGTTCAATTACACCGCCGGAGCGTTCAACAGCAACTACGGCTTTGGCGAAGCTCCTGTCCAGAACTTTGGCACGGCCAACGAAAACGTCCGTCAAGATGGACAAGACGTCCAAAGCACTTACAACCTTCCCGGTGGTGCCAAAGGGATCGTCCAGTCCAATTCGTTCAGCCTGGAAGGCTACTCGTCGGCTGACCTGCCAACGATGTACTTCAACTACTTCCTGGAAACGGATGGTGTTGACGACGACTCAGCAACCGACAACGACGATGACTTGTTCGCCGAAGATCGCGACACGCTGCGGATCTATGTGATCGATGCTTTCGGCGTGGAACACTTGGTCGCCACCAACAACGAAACGCGTGGCACCGGCGACTTCGACGACGAGTTCGACGACCCAGCAGAAGTCGGAATTTACGACGACGACATCGACGTGGACGTCCAACAATTGTTCGACAACACCGGAACATGGCGTCAAGCTCGTGTGCCGCTCAACGAATTCGCTGGTCAAGACGGCCTGTCCCTGAGAATTGAATTCTCGACCGCCGGCACGACCGCCACCAACACCGCTGAAATCCGCACCGTCGCGGCCAGCGGCCTGACCGATGGTGAAACCTTCACCATCGGCGGACAACTGTTCTCGGTGGATCTCTCACCAACGATTGCCTTCCCATCGGGAGCACAACTGGCTGACTTGTTCAGCAGTGGTGCGACCGCGGAAGCCACTTTCACCGTGGACGGCCAAGAGTACATCTTGACCGATGGAACACGCACCGTCACGGCCGATCAAATCGAGATCGATGTGACCAACGGTCAACCGACCGCCTTGGCCACGTTGACCGCTGCCGATATCGCCTCCGCGGTTACCAGCACGTTTGACACCAGCGTCAGCGTCGAACGTTTGGTTCCTTCGGGAGCTGAACTGGCGGTCTTCTATCAGAACAACCCAGACGAATTCCGCACGGTGTTCCTCAACGGAAACGAATACTTGTTGGACGACGGCTTCCGTGACACCGCCGATGCAACGGCTCAGATCACAGGCACTGCCCTGATCCCAGTGGACGTCCTCGCGGTTTACCAAAGCCTGGAAGACGCCGATCCTGATGTCGAACAAGTGGTCGACCTGACCCAAGAAGACATTGCACTGGTTCTGTCCACTGTGATTGGCGAAGCCGATGGTGCGGTTGACTACGACCAATTGGTTCCGACCGGCAACCAACTGTCGACCTTGTACTCGGACGTCTCCGAATCGTTCGTCATTGAAATCGACGGCGTCGAATATGTCCTCAACGATGGAACCCGTTCGATTCAAACCGGCCAAGTCACGGTCGCGATCGCGGACTTCGCACGATCGGACATCGGAGCGGAACTGCAAGCCGTTGTGGAACAGAACACGGGTGTTCAATCAGCCCAATTCACCACCGTCGACAACTTCGACTTCAGTGACGCGTCCGACCCCGTCGATCCATTCGGCAACCCCAACCCAGTGGGTGCAGTTGGTCGCAATGACCTGTTGTTCCAAGCAACGCCGCTTCCTTACACCGATGGCAATGCCCAAGTTACCGGTCGCGGAACACTCGGCACGGTCACCGGCGGTGGCGTCACGAACCTTGGCGACGTGGACCTGTCCAGCGTCGAAGTGGCTGCTGGCACCACGATCACCGTCAGCACGCTAGCGGACAACCCTGGGATTGAACTGAACGTTCGCTTCTTTGATTCCACCGGAGTCGAACTTCGCAGCCCCACGGGAGGTTTGCTGGCGATCGAAAACACCGCCAACGGAACCGTTTCTGTCACGGCTTCATCTGACGGTGTGATCTACATCGGAATCAGCGGCCCTGAAAACGGCGACTACGATCCTCGCGTCTCGGGAACCACCAACGCGGCTCAAGTCGGCGGATACGAAGCGACTGTGTCCATCAACCCAGAATTGGACGTGCAAGCCAACTCGTCCGTGGTTGAATTCAACGGTGTCGGATCCGTCTCCGTCTCAACCGGCAGTGGATTGCGAGTCGGTTCACAAAATGCCTTGCCTGGCATCCCGGTCCAAATCAGCCACTCCGACACGGCTCAAGAAGTCGCTGAAGCAGTTCGCCAAGCTCTGGCCAACCGATTCACGGACGGCAACGAGACCTTGATTCCTCAAGTTGGCTCCGCAGTCCGTCTGCCTAACTTGACGATCAATGATTCCGGTCCATTCGCATCGACGGCACAACGTTACGGTGACCAGTTTGGTGCCAACGGCCAACCCGCTGCCTCCGACAACGAGAACAACGGTGCGTTCATCGATGACATCATCATCGGATTCGCGGAACGTGGTGAAATGGTCTCCTCGGCCAATCCAATTGGCACCGACGAAGCCTTCATCGTCAACGATTCGGTCAACTTGACCACCCCAGCCCAACCGACTCAGCCGACCGTCTCGGGTTCCTATCAATTGGAAATCCGCGATGCATCGGAATACGTCAGCAGTGGCCTGGATGGCGATTCTCGCTTCCGCACGTTCGACACCAACGAACGACTCACCAGCGGCATCACCTTGACCGCGTTGCCGGCTTCGGAAATCGAAGACGGTGCGACGTTCACCTTGGCCGATGCGA
Organism: Rhodopirellula islandica; assembly: GCF_001027925.1. Lineage (NCBI taxonomy): Bacteria > Pseudomonadati > Planctomycetota > Planctomycetia > Pirellulales > Pirellulaceae > Rhodopirellula > Rhodopirellula islandica. The sequence continues at coordinate 56,406 of NZ_LECT01000042.1, forward strand.
ACACGCGTCTGACATTCGAATTCGACATCCTGAACGACTTCGGTGCCAGCGACGGATTTGTCAGCGATGACAACCGAGTGGTGATTCGTCTGCCACGAACGGCGACGGCCGAGGAAGTCGCCAATGAGATCATCCGCTTGATCAACTCCAATCAAGTTCAAGCGGTGATTGATGGCAGTGCGGCTCGTTCCAACGGAACCGTGCCACCAGCCAGTGCCAGTTCGCCAAAAGCCTTGGTCAACGCGGACACTCGGATCAACCTGTACGGGGACCTCAGCCTTCGTCCTGACACAGCCGGACGCCCCTCGTTCGAGAACATCGAGATCTCTGAACTGCGTGGTGACTCCAACCGTGCCACCGCCGAGCAAGGCGTGATCATGATCGAGAACAACCGGTTCTTGTTCAGTTCCAACGCTGGTGTCGACATCAATCGCGACGCGTCCGCTGGGGTTGTTTCGGACGACCTGCGTGATGCAACGCCATCGATCCTGACCTATGCTCGCAACTTGATCGAACTGAACACCGAGAACTTGATTCCTGGTGTGGTGGTTCAGAACAACGTCATCGCGTTCAACTCGGACGCCGGCATTCGCATCACCGGCTTGGATGGTGACGGCGGAGCATCGGAAGACCCAGTCGGCTTCGACCGAATTGTCAACAACACTCTGGTCGGTGGCCCCATCGCCAGCGGTGCTGAACTCGGACCTCAGGTGTTCGAATCCATCCTGTTCGACCAAGGCGGCATCTCGTTCGCCGACGCGGTTGTGCAAGACACCTTGGATCTCGGCCCCGACGTCAGCTCGGAATTCACTGACACAGAAGCCGCGTTGGGATCACCTGATTGCCACGGCATCGGGCCTGAACCAACCACCGGTCAGTTCACCTTCTCGCTGGGGTCTGGCGGACAAGCCACCTTCCTGTTCCAAGACAACCTGTTGGTCGGTGACGGAACCTCCGCCGCTGACTTGGTGATCTTCGAATCGGGGACTCCGGAACGCGTCGCGGTCGAAATCAGCCGCGATGGTGTGACGTTCTTCTCCGTCGGTCAAATCTTTGGCACGGACAACACGATCGATCTGGACTCCTTCGGCTTCGGACCGAATGATCAATTCGGATTTGTCCGGCTGACCGATTTGTCCACCTCTGGCACGTTCGACTTCGGTGCTGCGGGTGCGGACATCGACGGCATCGGTGCGATCTCCACGATTGCTCGTGAGATCTACACACCGGGCAGTCAAGGCATCGTGGTTCAACAGAACTCGGCCCCAACGATCCTGAACAACATCGTCGCGAACTTCCAGAATGGAATCGTGGTCGCATCGCCGCAAAGCAATGTGGCCGGTGACGTGGACGTCTCGGGTGACTTGACTGTCATCGGCGGCAACACGTTCTATCGCAACGCAAACGACGCGACCTCGGGTGACACGGGACTGTTCTCTCAGTTCATCAGCCCGTTCCAACAGATCTTCGTCAATCCAGTCAACTTGGTGTTCACACCGCAAGCTGGCACATCCACGATCGACAGCGGCATCAGCTCGCTGGAAGATCGCTCGTCGCTTGAAACCGTTCGCGGTGCGATCGGATTGCCACCGAGCCCGATCATCGCTCCGATTTACGATCTCAACGGACAACTTCGCAGCGACGATCCAAACGTTGCCTCGCCAAACGGCCTTGGTTTCAACGTCTTCGTTGACCGCGGAGCCGAGGAACGCGGCGACAGCGACGGACCACGATTTGTTGTCACCTCCCCTCGCGGAGACGACCTGTTCAACTTGGCTGGTCAAGCCTTCAGTTCGGGAACGATCCACGATGCGTTTGAAATTCAACTCATCGATGGAATCGCTCCCGCCGACGCGGCTCCTGGAGTTGGCATCGATGACTCGACCGTTCTGTCCGAGCTGGTTCGGATCACACGATTCTTCTACGACAGCAACGAAGTCGAACTGCTGTCCGAAGGTGTCGACTATCGATTCAGCTATGAGCCTGGCGACAACACGATCCGCCTGACTCCAATCGGAGGCGTGTGGCCCGACAACGCGACTTACACCGTCGAATTGCTCGGCAGCACTCTGTCCGGCGACAACGTCGGTGTCTTGAAAGCCGAAGAAGGACGCGTCTACGCCGATGGTGCGACCACCCAAGTCGGCGACAAGATCTTCGAAGCCGACACCGGCATCGGGCTGTCGATCCTGCCGAGCGAGTTGACCACCGTCAATCCACTCACCAACCTCGTCGAATCCAACATCGACGGGCAACTGGTGACGATTTACGACGGAGTCAACGAAGTCACGTTCGAATTCGACACCGAGTCCATCGCCAACGTCGCCGATGGAAACATCGCCGTTCGTTTGCCTGAAGCGGCCACTGCCGAACAAATCAGTGACATCTTCGCTCGTGCGATCAATGGTTCGGAGTTGCAACTCGTTGCCATTCACATGCAGGTCGACGACGACGCCACGATTGAAACCGGCCGTCTGCAACTGCTCGGAGCCACCGAAGCGAGCGAGAACAGTTACGTCTCGTTCGAATCCGATAGCTTCCTGCGTCAGACCAACCACGTGCTCGATGTCACGATGTTGATCACCACCACGGATGGCATCAACGACTTCGACGGCCAGCAAGTCACGATCTTCGACGGGCAACAAGAACTCACCTTCGAATTCGATTCCAACGGTGCGGCCGCGGCCAACGCCGATGTGGTCGTCGCGATCCGAACCGATTCGACTGCCCGTCAAATCACGGCAGAATTGCTTTCCGCAATCAGCACCGCGGGACTGAATGTCGAAACCTCTGGAGCAACGGGCAACTTCCGTATCTCCGGAACCAACGGACCGATCTCCGTCACCTCGTTGACCGATTCGGTCATCGTGGAAGGCAACAGCGAAATCGGCGTGTCCTTCGGCTTCGGACTGATTGTCCCAACCGAAGAAGGCAGCGTTTCGCCAAACCTGAGCGACGGTCAAACCTTCACGATCTCTCGTGGCACCACAGAATCGGTCACCTTCGAACTGGACTTCGACGGATTCCTCAACGATTCGTCCGCGGTTGCGGTATCGATCGCCGGTGGTGGATTCGGTGGTTCGACACCGGACCAAGTCGCCGACGCTTTGGTCGCTGCGATCTCGGCCAATGTCACTGGTTTGACCCCGGTCAACATCGGCGGCGGACGTGTGACCTTGGGCGGTGACGACCAATACAGTTTGAACTTGGCCAACACAGCGCTCTCACAATCCGGATTCGCCGGCCAACCCGCTTCGATCCCAGTCATCGTGCCACTGGACGATGTTCGCAGTGCAGTTGTCACCGGACTGGAACAATCCAGTGCAACCAAGCTGAACGCGATTCAGCCGATCATCGACATCCTGTCGCTGTCGCAAACTGGCATCAAACGCATCGCTCACCTGTACGGCGAAGCCATCTCGGATGCCTTTGCAACTGAGATTGCGGCCGGTGACCTCATCGTCCAACAACCTGATTCACGAATCTTGATCGAAGGAGCCTCCTTGGTTCGCGGTCAGTCCGTGATCAGCGATCGGATCACCGATGATGTCGGCAACCAATTGCTGACGGGCGAAGCGGTCATCTTCGTTGGCGAATTGCTCGACTTCGGTGACGCGGCTGACCCACGCATCCCTGTGGACGTCAGTGACAACGGTCCTCGCCACGTCATCAACGAAGGCTTCCAGCTCGGCGATCAAATCACCGCCGACTCAGGTGGCGTCGACAACGGTTCCGGAACCGCCGACTCCAACGCAGACGGTGACGATGGCGTCGCAATCTTGGGTGCCATGCGTCCTGGGTTCTCGACTCAGTTCGTCATCGATGTTCAATCGCCAACGGTTGGCGGCGTCACACCAGCGTTCTACTTGGACGCCTGGTTTGATTGGAACGGTGACGGAACCTTCGACGAAACCGAAGTGGAACGCTTCGGCAGCATCGGCTCGGGCGTGGCCCGCGTCATCGGAACGGGCGGCACAACCGTCAACATCAATGTTCCGTCCAACGCAGTCGTGGGTGAAATCCAAACTCGCTTCCGCCTCTCCAACGAAGCCGGTTTGGGTTCGGACGGATTGGCTCAATCGGGCGAGGTCGAGGACTACACGTTCACGATCAACAACAATCCCTACCAAAACCCCTCGTTGATCCAAGACGTCAACGCCAGTGGAGCGGTCACGCCACTCGACGCTCTGTTGATCATCAATGCGATCAACGCTGCCGACGGCGACATCAACCTGGCAAACATTCCTGCGGGAATCACCTTGCCTCAGTACCCCGATGTCAACGGCAACGGTGTTGTCTCGGCGTTGGACGCTCTGATGGTCATCAACCGACTGAACGAGTTGACCAGTCCTGGCCAAGACCCCACTGGTGCCGGAGAACCTCTCCTCGCATCGACGTCTTCGACCACGGTCGCCTACTCCCGTGTTTCGGACGGTGTCCTGGCGTCCACCGCCACGATCGCCTTCGACCCAACGTCCCGCAGCGATGACGATTCCCGATCGTCCGAAGCCGCCGGCGAACCCATCGTCGAAGCAGCCTCCAAATTGGTGGCGGATTCCGCCAGTGTGTTCGATTCCGCAGCCGTGATCAGCTTGGACGACGTGGTGGAAACCCTGGCAAATGATCGCGATCAGGCCGACCAATCCGAGGAATCGGAAATTTCGGCATTGGACTCAATCTTCGCGTCGATGAACTAATCGTCGCGAAGAAAACCTTCGGTCAGAAATCCATTTTCGTGAGCGTGACGTAGAGTTCGAATGGACGGTTCCCCCGTTTCATTCGAACCATACGTCACGCTCGCTTTTTTGGGTGCTGGGGTGTGATCCAGCTCACCGGAACCGGTAATTCCAGCCCCTCGAATCGGCCCCAAACCGGTGAATTCGTTGAGTTTTAGAATGAAGTTGGGAACCAAACGGACGTTCGCCAACTCCAAGGACTGAGGAAACGGCGGCCAAACACCCTTTTCAACGCTTTCCCTGCGATCGGCCGACATGCGAAAACGGGCTTCCAGCAACAAATCCAATCAACGAATTGCCGCCTTCCGTCGCCTCGCGACCAGGCGACCGCTGACGCTCCAGACATTGGAAACACGGCGAGTGATGACGGCGGGCATTCCAGTCGGTGCCACCACCAGCGACACCGCCGAGTTCTTTCTCGGTCGCGTTGCGGTCACGCCCATCTTTCTGGACTCCACCGGCCAAACCGACACCAAAACCCAAAATTGGACCGCTGGCGAGATTGACGAGGTCATGTCCAAGATCACCACCGGACTGAACTGGTGGACCGAAGCCCTGGATCGACTCGACACCGTCCATTCGCTGGAATTCGTGATCGACGACACCTACGCTGAAAATCCATTGCAAATCCCGATCGAACCGATCGATCGCACCAGCAACAGCTACAGCACCTACGTCGGACAATTCCTGGATGACACCGGGATCGATGCGTCCCTGTCTTTGGACGAAGGCATGTTTGCATTCAACGCATCGCAACGCGAAGCGTTTGATACCGACTGGGCGTTCTCCCTGTTCATCAGTGACGCCTCCGACGACGCCGATGGCTACTACGCCTCAGGCGGATCGTTCTCGGGCGCCTTCGCATTCCCGGGTGGATTGTACGTCGTTGCCCCCTCCACCCGGCCCGCTCAAACCTTCGCCCATGAGATCTCCCACATCTTCTGGGGGTTGGACGAATACAGCGGCGGTGGGTCGTACGACCAAAGCCGTGGCTACTACAACACTCCCAACGACAACGCCGAAGACAACCCGGCCCCCGGATTCACTCAGCAACCCAGCATCATGGCGGGCGGCAACAACCTGGTGAACGGGTACCAAAACTTCGTCTCGCCTGAGACCACCTTCGCGATGATCGGATGGCAAGACTCCGACGGAGACGGCATCTTCGATGTGCTCGACGTCCCGCTGAACTTCGACGGCAGCGGTCACTACGATTCCCAAACCAACGAATTCCATTTCCGCGGGGAAGCGTCCTCCGCGACACTGATCAACCAAAACTCATCGGGACCACAAAGCGACATCACGCTCAATGTCGTGTCGGAATTGCAAGTCTCGATTGATGGTGGTGAATGGACGACGCTGCAGTCCCCCGACAGTCCCACTGCAACATTCGACTTTTCGATCGATGTCCCACCGACCATGACCTCGGTCTCCCTGCGAGTCATCGACGCCGCAACAGGAGTCACCAGCCAAACGTTGACGGGTTCAAGAACCACCCCCTTGGTTTCTGAGTCCCCCGTCGCGGGCTTCGTCTACTTTGATGAAAACGGTGACTCCAACCGCAGCGAATTCGAATCCCTGCTGGCGGGGATCCAGTTGGATGTGCTCGCCGCCAACGGGACCGAACTGTCCAGCGGCAGTTTTGACGTCGCCGATGTCAGCCTGGACACCGACCTGTTGCCCACCGGCGGAATGACTTTCGCTGCCATCGGTGACAATGTTCGCACGGAACTCCAAGTCCAACAGGACACCCGGTTCGTCGACGAACCATTGATCCACGTGATGGACCAAAACTTCAGCCGCTGGTGGCCCGGCCTGGATTCCCGTCTGGGAATGGAAGTCACCTTTGATCAACCGGTTGGCCACGTCGAAGTCGATCTTGTCGGACTGCAAGACGACAGTTACGGACGAGTCGAGGCCTATGACGCGGCTGGTAATTTGATCATGCGAGTCACCACGGACATCCGCAACACGGCCAACGGGAGTCTCAGCGAAGGTCAAAACCAAACGTTGACGCTGGTCGATCCCGAATCCCGGATCGCACGCATTGAAATTGCCGGGCATGCCTCCACCCAAATCGGAGTCACCGGGGTCCGGCATGGCGTCGAACCTCAAATTGTGACGGACGCGTCCGGTGCCTTCACCCAAACCAACTTGGCCGACGGACAATATCAACTGCATTGGCAGCCCACGCAGGTCATTCACGCGATTGCCGATGCGACGATCACCGTCGTGGGCGGACAAATCACTTCGGGCGTCACCACAGCGGGAGACCTGGTCTCCGTTGCTGCGACCCGAGTCGACAGCCCTCGCTACAACACCGACCTCGGCGAAGACGTCAACGGCGACGGGGTCGTCACCGCCTTGGATGCACTGCAAGTCATCAACGACTTGAATGCCAACGGCGACCGCACCCTGACCTTCGCTGAAACCACCGGCTCCAAGATCGACGTCACCAACGACGGCAACGTCTCTGCCTTGGATGCGTTGCGAGTCATCAACAAACTCAACGAACTCGACGGTGGATCAGAACCTTCCGGCGAATACATCGCGGATGCTCAATCAAGCGGCACCGGCGGAGACAACTCATCGGACTCGAATTCTTCCGATTCAAGTGGTTTCGCGGCCTTCTCCCATGCGACGAACGATTCCCTCGCGTCGCATGACGTGCCCCAGCCAACATTCGATCAACAGGGTTCCAACGACGCCATCTTCCGCGATGACGAAACCCTGGGCGAAATCCTCGGTCTGGAAGCCAAATTCATCGCTTCCTAAGCAGGTCGGCAGGAATGACCCGGCTTAACCATGTGAACCGTTTGGGCGTTCGCCCCGGTGCACGTGGGAAGAAGAACGCTTGCCAAAACAGCTCCCATGCCGAACGACAACAACCGGTCGGCTAAGGCCTGATCTCTCGCGTTTCCCAACAGATCCCCGGAAGCTTTTCGAGAATCCTCTGGAAGCACTGACAATTTGGGCATTGCTCTGCGCCTGTTGTCGGTTGCCTTGAAAATGCCGAAGGTCGGTTCGTTCCCTGAGGCTCGGGCTCTTCAAGAAAGCGTTCCCTGAGTCCCCACCTTGGAACCACACAAACCATCAAAGTGGCTGTGTCGCTCCAGCGGGACCCCGGACCGTTGCGATCCAAAACGGTGTTTGAATCGCGACGTTTCAGATTGGCTGCGCGTGGGACACGCGTCTGACACCGTGGCTCATCACCTGACAGGCGAGAGCTGGCTCTTCGCCAGGCTCTTGGGATGGAGCACTCGCTCGGAACGATCGCTGCGGAAGGTGAATTCCAATGCCGAATCCGCGGAGGCCAACGATGGATCCAACTCCACCAGCAAGCCGGCCTTTTGAAATCGCTTGAGCAGTTGCAGCGGATTGCAACAACTGAACTTCTCTAGAACGCTGCTTTGGCATCGGGCCGCTTCCGTGAACGTCAGCTCGCGTTGCGCGGCAATGGCTTTGATGGACAAACCGTCGCAAACCGAGGGAAGAACCAGGCGTTCTTGTTCGGTCAACGTCGCCAACTCCTCTTTCAATTGCAGAGCCAAGTTCATTCGCATTTCACGATCTTCACCAATGGAAAGAGCCGTTTTCACCAGCGAAACAAATCTCTCTGGATCCACTGGTTTTTCAAGCAGATCCAAGGCGCCCAGACGCATCGCTGCCGTGGCAATCGGAACCGTCGCGACTCCCGAAACCAAGATGATTGGAATGTCCAAGCAACGTTCCAGCAGTTCTCGCTGAAGCGAAGGGCCATCCAGACCCGGCATCCGAACATCCACGACCAGACACGCGATCTGGCTCTGGCCGAGTTCCGCCAAGAAGGCATCTGAATCGGCGTACTCTCTCACAGCGATCCCGACTGACGCCAGAATTCGCCCAATTGCAATGCGATCAACCTCGTTATCGTCGACCAGGTGTATCGTCGGCGATTTGGTTTCATCACTCATGTCTAAATCCTTTTCGAATAACCAACGAACTTTGCATGCCCGCAAAGTCAAACATCGCCCCGTTCAAAGGTACGACATGGAAGACTGTGGGGAGACGCAATGTCCACGTAATGAACACAGGAACACCCCCCCTCGGTTGGTTATAACGATCGAATGGCGCATCCGCGCTTCAAACGTAACCTATTGTTCTGAAAGGGCAGACGCGAAGACAAAAACAACACAGACCAAGACTTCTTTGGGGCAAAAGACAATGAGACCGATCTACTGGGGGCCGTGCCTGTTCGTCGTTGTGATCAGTTTGATGCGTGTGCACGAATCATCCCAAGCGGACCACGTTCTCAAGCAAGACTTTCCAACTTCGATCGGAGTCTCGATCGCTGGACCTGAATTCGGAACTCATCATTCCGATTTTTCAAACGCCAATCCAGGCGTCTTTGAAGTCGACTACACCTATCCGGGCGCTTCGACGATCGAGCCATTGGCACAGCGTGGGATTCGCTTGATGCGATTGCCGGTCCGATGGGAGCGTTTGCAGCCGGCACTCGGCGAAGAACTGGATCCACAAGAACTTGACCGCTTGGTCCGAACCATCGCCCAGGTGAGAGCCTCCGAAGCTCGAGTGATCATCGATCTGCACAACTACGGGCGGTACCGAACCCTCACTGCCCGGGGACCTCGGGATTGCATCATCGATCAAAGGATCGACGGGCAAACCCCGGTTTCAAGCGAGCACTTGGCTGATCTTTGGACCCGGTTGGCAATCCATTTCCACGATAATTCAACTGTGATTGCTTACGGGTTGATGAATGAACCCCATGACATGGGGCGTTCCAAATGGGACGAAATTTCTCAGCGTTCAGTCGATGCGATTCGAGCTGTTGACCAACAAACATGGCTCCTGGTTGCCGGTGATGCCTGGTCCTCCACCGAGAAATTTTCCCGCGTCAACGGCCCAGACGCTTGGATCAACGATGCGACAGGACGCGTGCTCTACGAAGGGCACTGCTACTTGGACCACGATTCCAGCGGTCAATACAAACTGTCCTTCGCTGAAGAAGCATTCAATGACCCCAGCATCAGGCAACGCCCCGCCAAGCGACTGCAGCCCTTCGTGGAATGGTGCCAACAGAATCGCGTGCGAGGATTTGTGGGTGAATTTGGCGTGCCCGTTGACGACGCCAATTGGAACGACCTCTTTTCGGAAATGCTGGTGCAAATGGACCAAGCCGATCTTGGCGGGTGCGTCTGGGCAGCTGGGCCCTGGTGGGCGGACTACCCGCTTTCAGTGGAGGTGGGCCATTCCAAAGAACTGGATCCATTGTCGTTGCGGAAAATTGTGGAACGGAATTGACGCCGTGTCACAAAGTCAGAGCTAGGCTTTCAGACTTGCCCCCCACTCTCGTCTGACAAGTCATCCATGTTCGGAAGCTCCAATCGTTTCATCCGTCGCACTTCCATCATTGCCGCCATGCTGGTGTCCGTGGTCTACCTCGGATTTCGCGGCGCGTTCACGCTGAACTTCGACAGTGTGTATGCAACGAGTGCATCGCTCTCGCTGTATGTCGCCGAGCTCTACGGTTGCTTGCTGATGCACCTGTACTTTTTCCAAATTTGGGAAATTGTGGAGCCCGAACCGGTTGCTCCGCTCAAAAACCGAACCGTCGACGTCTACATTCCAACCTACAACGAAGACCCCAGTCTTCTGCGCGGCACCATTTCCGCTGCGCTCGCGTTGCACTACGAACACGAAACCTACGTGTTGGATGATGGCAACCGTCCCGCCGTGGCAGAGTTGTGCGATGAACTGGGCGCGACCTACATCAACCGCGACACCAATTTGCATGCCAAGGCAGGCAATTTGAACCATGCGATGGGAATCACGGCGGGTGAATTCGTGGTCATCTTCGATGCCGATCACATCTCCCGCCAAGACTTCATCACCCGACTGTTGGGCTACTTCGAAGACGACCGATTGGGATTCGTCCAGACGCCCCACTCGTTTTACAACTTCGACAATTTCCACGGGACTCTGGACTACGGTCGGCAAACCTACTGGGAAGAAGGCGAGATCTTCTACAATGTGATCCAGCCCGGCAAGAACTACTGGAACGGTGTCTCGTTCTGCGGCAGTGCCGCGATGTTCCGCCGGACCGCCCTGGAAGACGTCGGTTGCGTGGCCACTGAAACTATCACCGAAGACATGCACACCGGTCTTCGACTGCATGCCAAAGGCTGGAACTCGCTCTTCGTGAATGAGCGCTTGGTCAGCGGCCAAGCGGCCACCGATGTCACGACCTTCAACACACAACGTCTGCGTTGGGGAGAAGGCAATCTGGGAATCTTCGCCCATGACAATCCCTTCACAATGCCAGGCCTGACGTTTGCGCAGCGTCTTTGCTACTTGGGATCGATGCTCAGTTGGACGACTGGAATTCAGAAGCTGCAGTTGTACCTGGCTCCGATGTTGATGCTGTTGACCGGCGTCGCACCGGTTGCGGAACTGTCTTGGACGTTGGGGATCATCACGTTGATCTACATGCTCACGATCTGGACCGCCGTGACCGTGACGAGCAATGGACACGGCAATTTGATTGGGACCGAATTGACACACATGGCATCGTTCTGGACTCAAATCCAATCCTGCTACCGAGCCGTGTTCAAACGCAAAAAGACCACCTTCGTTGTGACGTCCAAACGAGGCCGGCAAACCAACAGCATTCGCCGCTTCATCATGCCTCAATGCTTGTACATCGTCGGCAGTGCCTTGGCCATTGCCTGGGCATCGACCAAGTATTCGATCGGGTTGACGCATGACTTGACGGGGGTCCTGGTAGGTTCGTTTTTGCTGCTGAGCCAGTGTTGGTTTGCTTGGCAGGTGATCCAGCGATCGCTTCGGGCCTCAGACGAAACAGAAGAAATCTGGCGTCACCCCTGTGCTCTGCACATGACCTATCAAATCGGCGAGGAAGATGACCGTCGCGTTGGAACAGCTGTCACGTGCGACCTGAACGAAGTGGGGGTGGGCTTCCACGCCTTCGAGGATCTGCCAATCGATCAAGACATCGACTTGACCATCTCAGCGATGGGATTGACCGCGACCTGTCGAGCACGACTGTGCCAAAAATCGCAGGGTTTGCAGTCGCAATCCTCCCGTGACGGCAACGCAACCAGCTATCGCTACGGGTGTGAGTTTGTGGAGCCGTCGACTGAAGCCCTTGGCGTGATCTGGCGGCTGTGCTCGGACTACGCCACAACGCGGATGTACGACCAGTTCGAATCGCGAAAGAAGCATCGTGACGACTCGATCGAAGTCCAGTTAGCAACCAGTGAGATGGATGATGAACGCATCAATTTGCCCATCTCCCTGTCGGACGGGTCAACCAAGTATGAACCCACCGTCACGGAAGGGATCACGGCCCACGGGTGCATGGTCCTCGCCACCAATTGCCCCGACATCGGAACGGAAACTCGTTTCGTTCTGACCACACCGCTAGGACGAATCGCGGGCACAACGGTGGTCACCGAAATCCATCAGGTGAAACTCGGATGCGTGCCGCTGCAACTCGCCAAATTGGACTTCGTGGGCTTCACGGGCGAGGGCCGAAGCCTGCTGCTCTCGCTGTGCAATGCCAGTGACCAGAATCGCGTCAGCGCCGTGGTGAAACTTCAACCACCCGAACGCCAGTTGCCTCGCGTACGCCCAGCCATCTTGACCGGCACACTGTCCATTGCGGCGTCTCTGATCGCAATCTTCGGAACCTTGGTTTGGAACCAGGATGATATCCTGTTGAACTTCAATCAGCAGGCAACTGTCGTCCCACAAGAAACCCGCGTCAAACTGGCATCCCTGTTGGCCAAAACCGTCGCAGATCCAGATGCAGACGAACAACGAATCGTTCGCTTGCGCGAAATCTTCCAGAACTTGGGGGATCGCCAGAGCATCGGCAAGCTGGATCAACTGATCATGGATCGAGATGTCACCACGTTCACCGCGAAATTCTGTCGAGCACAGACCTTCGATGGCGCCGAAATGTACGACCGCGCCCTGCCCATCTACGCTGACTTGCTGGAGCATGTCGAGGAAGCCAGCGATGATCAAGAACGCAACGAACTGTTCATCTCAGCCGGACGCAACCACGCCAACCGAGGTGACGTGGCGAGAGCTGTGGCTTTGTTCTCTCGAGTTGACCCGCTGGTTGTCAAAGACGATCCCAAGTTACGCCGTGAACACGCAGGCTTGTTAGCCAAGGTCGGCCGAATCGAAGAAGCCATCTCATTCTTGACCGAAGACGATGATTCAGAACCCAGCTATGAAGATCGCCTTCACCGGGCACACCTCTACGCGTCCGCTCGGCATTTTGATCAGGTGATTGAACATTGTCATGCGTTGCTAACGATTGATTCCGAGGATCCCGCTGTCCTGAAATTGCTTGCCAACGCAGCCTTGGGGCGAGACGATTTCGAATTGGCAATGTCGACCATGGATCGTTTGGTGCAACTCCGTCCCGATGACTCAGAGGCCCGCCGACTGCATGCTTTGACTTGTTTGTGGAATCACGATGGCGAGCGGGCGATGAGATTGATCGAACCCATTTTGGTGGCCAATCCCAACGACGCGGAGTTGCAACGCTCCTTTGTCGAAGCGAGTCTGTTGGTGGACCAGTTGTCGCCCTCCCAGTCAGCCCAACTGCAACGGGTTGCTTTGGCCATCTCAGAGGGCCCCAATGCAGGCGTCGCCGGACAGACGATGGTGGCGGCAATGGCGCGGCACAATCAAACCGAGTCATTGATCCCTTTCTTGACTCAAATGGTTGAAGAACGTCCCCACGAGATCAAACTGCGATTGCAATTGGTGGACCTCTTGGAATCGGCAGGCGATTTCCGCTCCGCTGAAAAGCATCTGAATTGGCTGCTCACGGCGACCACTGCGTCGTTGTAAACGAGCCAGCGGTTGTGAACCTTGGCCGAACCATCGCGTGAACATCATGCAATCGTACGGCAGGCCCTGAACCCTCCGATTCCTCCCCGGGCGGCTTCTGAAACACCGCAACGCCAATTGACTGTTTGCCGAAATGCGACGTGGCGGGCAGCACTTGCGGGCAACACCGTCATCCAATCACGGGAACCGGATCGTGAACAAACCGCCCACGCCAACGCTGTTGTAGACTTCCGAGAGGATGACCGAGGTTTTCACCTCCGCACTCAACCATCCCTGGTGATCTCGATGCGCGGCTGCTTCGAACAGTCCGTAGCCAACGCTGTCAGAGTCGATCCGCACTCCACCGTAGGCCGACACCCAATGGGCATCCGCACCATGAAAGTTGTGAGGACTCAGCCACTTGCGGACTTCCATGCCACTGGACGCAAACGTGAATGCAGACGGACTGAAATACGGATGAAGTATCCCAGTCAAATCATCAGGGTCGGCGTTGAATCGAGTTGATTCGTTGAACGCGATCAAATTCCAATCCGTCTTCCATCGCAATTGTGTGCGTCCAGGAATCAGCAAGTAGTTGTTCTGAACCAACACTTCTTGTGAAAGATTGTCATCGGAATAGCCCGCCAAACGGTACATCGCGGCCGCATCCCAACGCCAGGAAAAGTTCGTTGCTGCGGTCAGTTCCAAACCACCACGAAAGGTGTCTTGACGGATTGATTCACCGTTTGCAGCGATGTTCTCCAAGAATCCCGCCAGCCCGAGATGAACGTCCGCCGGCGTTCGCCAGTTCAATCCCGCGCGAAACGGGACTCGTGTTGAGAAACCTTGATCGTATTGTTCCAACTCCGCCAACGCGAATAAACGCAGGTGGTCCCATGGTTTGGTTTGGAAACCAAGAATCGCCACGTTCCCATCCGCATCCTCGCCTTGTTTGGGCCGCAAAAAACGATGGGCATAGCCAGCGATGAGGTATTCGTCCTGATCTCCAATTGGTTTGACCACCCGAGTGTCCAAACGCAACGAGGTGAGATCGGTCAACCCTTGCCGGCCGGACCGGAATTCAAACTGAAAGGAGTTCAGAATCTGTGGTCGTGTTTCCAATTGCATCCGCCGCTTGGCAATCAAGGCCTCCGTATGGCACGGATCGAGACGGAGCAAGCAGTCGTACCGGGCGATGGCCTTCCGAGTTTGGTTCAAAGCAGAATGGACCTGGCCCAGATCAAACTGAGCTTCCTGGTTGGTTGGGTCCAACTGAAGCAAGGATTGATAGTTTGCCTGCGCGGTTCGCGGCTTCCAGTCCTTGTAGTACTTGGCCTTCCGTTCCGCTTCGATGAGTTGCAAGCGGTTGCTAGCCTGTTCGTATTCGACCTGCAACGCGTTCAGGTCACTGTGCATCAAGCTCGCACCAGGCAAAAACTCCTGTGGACGGTGGCGTGCTTTCGCTTCCGCATACGCACGGTTCGCCGCATCCACGCCCTTCCACGCGTATTGCATGCGAGCGTATTCGATCCGTGCCGTTTCGTGTTGGGGGAACGCCGTCAGAATCATGTCGAACGACTTGTTTGCCAAGCTGAAATCATTCGTGCGGGTGTAGGAACGCGCCAGCCCCAAGCGGGCACGGGTGTTCATCGGCGATGCCGCCAGTGCCGAAACGAAACTCGATCGATCGTCACAATCGCCAGAGCATCGATTGCACATCGATCGGGATTCCCCCAGCAAGCACATCAGGTACACATTGCTCGGGTCGAACATCAAGGCTTGCTGCAACAATCGCTCTGCCAACTTGCACTCGCAGTCGGCCATGGCCAATTGAGCGATCGTGACTCGATCTTTCGTCATGGGGGCGAACGAATTTCGCTCGTCCGACAACACTTGCTCGGCCTCCGCTTCACGGTCCAGTGCGATCAAACAGCGATACAGGCCGTATCGAAGCTTGGCCGAATCGCCCCCCTGCATTCGCCGTGTTTCTTGGAGCGTGTCCTCGGCTTCCGCAAAGCGTCCCTGCTTGAGCTGTGACAGTCCGAGGGTCGTGCGAATCTGGATTTTCGTGGCGACATCCAGTGCAATCCCTTGGGCACCCGCCAAGGCTGCCACGCAGACTGATTCCGCGGCGGCATAATCTCGTCCACGCAGCAAGATGTCAGCGACCGCTGCTTCCTGTGCCAACGTCGCCGGATGCGATGAATGACGCAGCGTTTGAATCGCCTCACTGACTCGGTTTTGTTTCAACAACGACTCAGCCAGCATTTGGACCGAGTGTGATTGCTTCGTCCCCAAATTGCGGAAAACGGTTTCAGCAGCGCGATCATCTCCAATCGCATGGTAGAGCGTTCCTAAACCAACCTGCGCCAACTCATCGCCTTCGTTGTTGACCAACAGCGATCGATAGATTGCAAACGCTTTGGCATGTTCGCCAAACGCGGTTTGATAGTTGGCGGTTTCCAGTCTCACCAAACGATGGTCGGGAGATCCGGCGTTCGTCTCTTCAATCGAATCCAAAACCGCTTTCGCACCGTTCATGTCGAACAGACGCACCAGAACACGAACAATCTTGGTCTGTGTGCTGACATGATTGGGTCGCAGCACGGAAGCGGACTGGTACACCATCAATGCCAACCGATCGGCACCGTCTCGATACAACGTGTCGGCCAATTCAATCCGACTGTCAAACGTGAACTCCGGATTCGATTGCAGCTCCTCGAGATAGCGATGGATGACCACGTTCTCGCCCATTCGCGAATTCGCGAGCACCAGCATCACGAGGACTTGCGGGTTGCCGGGATCGGATTCGTACAAGCGGAGCAGCACTGCAACGGCATCTCCGGGGTGCTGAATCTCAATCAGAAGTTCGGCGATCGCCAATTCGTTCTGCAACGGCAAACCAGGCAAATCTCGCAGGTGTCGCTCGTAGACCTCCACTGCCTCGGCAAGGTTGCCTTGCCAGGCAAGCACGCGGGCAAAGGAGATCAGAACATCCACATTCGCTTCACCGCTTTCGACGATCTTGCGAAACGAACGTTCTGCATTGAGATGTTTTCCCTGCTGAATCAACAACTCGGCATGCAAGATGTGAAACGGAATGGAATCGGGAAACTGCTCCACCAGCACCTTCAACGATTGCTCCGCCTTCGTGAGGTTGCCGGATTGAATGAGCAACCCGATGTACTCAATTTTCAGATCCGTTTGGCCGGGAAACTCTTGAAAGAGATCTTCAAAGCGCTCGATAGCGAGTGGGATGTCCCCCAAGCTCACGGCATTGCGGACCGCGCGAAGCAAAATCCCGCGACGGATTTCTTGATCCGAATCCGGGGCTGGCAATTCCTCCGGTGACCGGGATGGGGCGGGGAGTGTCTCCAGTTCGACCGTGTTGTTTTTCGCAGTCTTAACTCTTTCTTTGTGCTGAACCCATCGAGCAGAGACCCTTTCGCGATCGCGATCGGATTGCGATTGGGAGGCCGAAGGCAAACGAAACGGGGTGGAGAATCCATCCTCGCCGACCGTGGGGGCTCCCCACGACGCAGCCAACAAAAACACAGCTGTGCAGACCCGTGACCATCGCACGCAATGGCGCGATCGCAAATGGAGTTCGGCAGCGGTGTTCCGACGACGGTGCAAATCAAGTTTCACGACAGAGAGAGCGGCCGCGCATCCAACATGGGTGCGGAGCAGACACCTTCGTATCGGTTGTTTCGAATGTGCCGATTAGGCAAAACGACCCCGCCACCTTCGCCTGTTCACAAATACACGCTGTGAGTCCAGGTTGGGAACGAAAAAATCGCCCAAAATTGCCCCCGCGTTCTCGGCCGGTTAGTCTATCAGACTGTTGATTCAATACGTTTCGTAGATGGAACGATCAGCCGACGGGCGCTCGCCCACGGTTACCGGACGCGATCGCGTTCCGGCTGACGAAATCAACAGGCTGCTATCCCCTTTCATTCATCCCCGCTTCCACCCCTGAAGAGCCCGCCATGAGCGACCGACGCGAATTCCTCAAAACCTCCGCTGCTGCCGCGACGATCTCGGCCGCGACCTTCACCGCCGCCACCACCACCCAACCTGCCTCGGCGGCCCCCGCTGGCAGCAACGAACGCATGCGAATCGGGTTCATCGGCCCCGGTGGCCGTGGCTTTGGCGCTCACGTCAAATCGCTCTGCAAACACCACCAAGCTGGCCGCAAGATCGAACTCGTCGCCGTCGCTGAAGTCTTCGAGTCTCAGCGTGACACCGTTGCCGACTACATTGAAAAAGCGACCAAGACCAAACCGGCCAAGTACGTCGACTACCGCGACATGATCGAGAAGGAAAATCTCGACGCCGTCTGCATCGGAACCCCGGACCACTGGCACCACCGCCAAACCATCGACGCGCTGGAGGCCGGACTGAACGTCTACTGCGAAAAGCCGATGACCAAAACGGTCCAAGAAGCCTTCGACGTGGAAGACAAATGGCGGGCCAGCGGCAAAGTCATGCAGGTCGGTGTGCAATCGACGAGCCTCCCGGTTTGGAACGAAGTCAACGCGTTGCTTCGCGAAGGCAAGCTCGGCAAGGTCCTGGGATTCCAAACCGAGTACTTCCGAAACTCGGACGTCGGCCAGTGGCGCTACTACAAACTCACCCCTGACATGACTCCCAAAACCATCGATTGGAAACGTTGGCTGGGCACCGAGCACGATCTCGCCGAAGACATCCCCTTCGACCGCGAAGTCTACAAGCAATGGCGTCGCTTCTGGCCCTTTGGTAGCGGCATGTTCACGGATTTGTTCGTGCACCGCACCACTTCGATGTTGAAAGCCACCGGCCTTCGCGTGCCCGGCCGAGTTGTCGGTGCCGGTGGCATCTACCTCGAATACGATGGCCGCGATGTGCCTGATGTTGCCACCGTGGTTGCCGACTTCAACGAAGGTGTCCAAGGCTTGGTCACCGCGACCATGTGCAACGAAGAATCACGCGTCAATCAATTGATCCGTGGCCACTACGGCACCTTTGCCTTCGGCAATGGCGAATCGTTCGATGGGTTTGACTTCATTCCCGAACGCGGACCCGTGACCCACGTGCGACAAGAAGCCGAACGGATCACCACCAACCCCATCGACAACACCACCATGGCGCACTTCGCCAACTGGTTGGACGCTTGCGAAGCTGGTGATCCATCGCTCTGCAACAATCAACCTGACCTTGGTGCCGCCGCCATGTCGGTCGTCAACCTCGGTGCCCAAAGTTACCGCCAAGGCAAAGTCTTCTTCGTCGACGAAGACCACCAGATCTCGGACCAGGACCCCGGTTGGGCCGCCAAGTGGGAACAACGATCTGCCAACGGCGGCCCTGTCGCCCACATCCCAGGCTGGAACGCCGGCGAATACGGCAGCGAACAACGTGACCCTGATTACATGCAATACGGCGGCCCTTGGATCGACGGCAAAGACCCGTCCCAAGGCTAAGCAGGTCGGCAGGAGTGATCAAGCACAACCATGTGAGCCGTTTGGGCGTTAGCCCCGGTTGTGCGTGAAAACCGTGGCTAACGCCAGCGGCTCACATACCCGATGACACCTGCGTACCTGCTTAAACGGCTCGCCTGCGACGGCAGTCAATGAGCTTCCCCAACACGTGAGCGAGAAACACGATCCGTTCTCTCGCTCACGTGTTGGACAACGCAATCACGCTTGCCTGGCAACCTGAAGCGTAAACGCTTGTGGATTTCGTCGTAGGTTGGCCACTCTTGGCCGACATCCGCCACCCCGACGGGCAAGAGTGCCCATCCTACATGCGTTGAAACGTCGTTGACGACGAACTCGACAAGCTGTGACGCGTCAAGATTCCTAAGATCGCCCCGGAGGGGCCGTCGCGCGTAGCTCGGGGCGGAAGTCCCGAGATTGGTGACGGGAACAAACCAGACACTGCTTTGGAAACCCGAAACGTAAACGAGGAACGATTCAGTCCGATCCCCCCGAAGCCCCTGCAGGGTGTATCCTGGTAACCCGATGCATGATTGTTGAAGTTGCGATCTTTCGTTGATTGACCCACGAAAACGCAACACAACTCCCAAATGCGTGAGCGAGAACTGAACCCAAAACACTCGCTTGCCTGAGACCTTCGCTACGCCTCCAGCGGACATTCGCACCGATCGGATCCTTTCCTGGGTCCTTCCTTTTTTTCGAAAGAGCCAAGATGAACTTCCGTTTGTTCGCTGTCGCTGCCGCGTTTGCTTTGCCATTGTCGCTGGCAACGGGCGAAGAAGACATTTCGAAATTGAAATCCTCGGAAGCTCGTACGGCGGCCGAATTGGATCAACATGGAACCGATGTCCGATCGCTGGATCGAAGGTTCCAAGAGGATCTGGCTCGCTTGGAAGAAGCCTACCTTTCTGAACGAGAACGGATGCAACAAACGCTTGTCGAATCGCTGGCCAAGGAGCAAAAATCCCTGACCAAGAAAGGGAAGCTCGATCAAGCGATTCAGGTCCGGGAGCAAATCGAAGAGATCGCAGCAACGGAGATCGTTCCACCTCATCCGGCGACCTCGCAATCGACCGCCCACAACGCAAGCAGTTCTACGCTGGCCAAAGGAATCCAAGGGACTTGGCGTTGGAGCAATGGTGTCGACATCCGCAATCTCGAGAACGGTCGAACGAATGGAAACGGAAGCTGGCGATTGCTCAACCCGCGTGAACAAGTCTACGAATTCCAATGGAAGCGATTGTCACCGGATCACGTCAAGCTCTCTCCCAATGGCCGCGTCTTGGAAGGCACCAAAGCCAACAACCCGACCGTCCGCGTGTGGGCCGTTCGCGTCGACTGAAAGACGGGCTGACTCTCTCGCCTTTCTCTGCCGTCCAAATCTCAACCTGCTGGGATGATGTGTTTGAAACAGGTCGGCAGGAATGGTTGGGCATAACCACGTTCGCCGCGTGAGCGACCCGTTCTTCAGGCGTTCAAGCCATTCACCCATGCCGGGTTATCACGCCGGTCTGACAAAACGCTCAACGCTCGCAATATGATTCCAAACATTGATCCTGCAGAGGACATCGTCGCCTACAACCGGGCGGCGTGGGACAGCCAGGTGCGAAAAGGAAATCGCTGGACGATTCCTGTTTCGCCCGAGGAAATCCAGCGAGCTCGCCAGGGTGACTGGAGCATCGTTCTGACACCTGAAAAGCCCGTTCCGCACGAGTGGTTCCCTGATTTCAAAGGCACCCCTGTTGAAGTGCTTTGCCTGGCGGGCAGTGGAGGGCAACAAGCTCCCATTCTCGCCGCGGCAGGTGCCAAGGTGACTGTGTTTGACAACTCACCCGCCCAACTGTCCCAGGATCAATTGGTCGCCGAACGGGAAGGCTTGGAAATCAACCTCGTCCAAGGCGACATGGCAGACCTTTCCGAATTGGCCGACGAGTCGTTTGACCTCATCGTTCACCCCTGTTCCAACTGCTTTGTGCCCAACGTCCTCCCGGTTTGGAAAGAAGCCTCGCGGGTCATGAAGCCTGGCGGGAATCTGCTTTCGGGATTCGTCAATCCACTCCTCTATGTCTTCGACGATCAATTGATGGAGCAGGGCGAATTCAAGGTTTGTCACAAAATCCCCTACTCGGATCTCACAAGTCTTTCTGCTGAGCAACGGCAAGCCTACCTCGACGACGATGAGACCTTCTGCTTTGGTCATACCCTGGCGGACCAACTGGGCGGCCAAATCGAAGCGGGACTGGTCCTCACGGGACTCTTCGAAGACCGCTGGTCCGACTGGCCCATCTCGGATCACATCCCCACCTTCCTCGCCACCAAAGCGACCAAGCTGTAAACGGTTCGCCCCCCCAATCTACTAATATCGGCCTCACTCAGAACGAATTCGCCTGCATGGCTCCGGAGGAGTCCACGTTGATAAGCAGGTCGGCTGGAATGATCGGGCACAACCATGTGAGCCGTTTGGGCGTTAGCCCCGGTTGCGAGTGAAAACCGTGGCTAACGCCAACGGCTCACATACCCGATGACACCTGCGTACCTGCTTAGCTCGAGGTAGTAGCCCCGAGAACACTCCAATCCCACGCGACTTCACAAAGTCGTTCGAGGTTGTCAGTCCTTGCGTACTTGGATTGTCCAAGTTGCCGCGATCTTGCGAAGAAATTGTCCTCTCACGAACAGGCCACCGTCATGCCGGACATACGAATTTTCGTGTTGCTGATCTCTGTTGTTGTTTCACAGACCTTTTGCCATGCAGAATCGTCAGGTTATGACCACAACCGAATTGCAATGAGCTTTGACGGCAACAGCGCACCTGACAACGAATACAAATGGCCCACCGGAGACCCAGATGACTGGGGCGCCCTTCCTGCATCCTGTGCGATCATTGCGAAACTGGGACTGCAGGACAAACTGGTTCACTGTTCGTACAACAATTTCATCGATGCCCCAGCAGGTCCCGACGACAAAAACCAGCTCAAGATCAGTGCGGATGGCGTGGTCAAGCATTGGGGTTTTGACCGCGGGGTGTTTTTCGATGTGACCAAGCAACAACGGCAGGCAATCCAAAACTTGGCGACTGAAATGTCCAAGTCGACGGCAGAGGATCCGCTGTACTTCATTCACGCTGGCTTGTCGGAGTTTGTTTATCTCGCAGTCGAAGAAGTCGTTCAAAGTGGCAAGGCGGATTCACTGACGCACGTTCATTTGGTGTCGCACAGTGCGTTCAACGAAAACGAACAACGTCGTCCTCATCATCGAACCTGGAACGACATCCAGAAGCTCAGTGGGAATCGAATCAAGTACACAAAGATCAAAGACCAAAACGACAAGGGAAATGCAAATCACTTGTGGCATTCGGACAATGACTTCTCCGTTTGGTACTGGATGCGAGACCACTCCCAAGAGGACATCCGCTGGATGTACTCCAGGCTCAAAGCGCACCGCGGGAATGTGGCTGACATCTCGGATTGTGGGATGCTGTTCTACTTGCTCGTCGGCGACGCGGATGGTGGACCGGAAAAATTCCGTGAGTTCATTGGCGACGGAATCGACTCTACCCTGCACTCAAAATGACGCGATCTCGAGGAGACACGAGAATCGTGCTGAATCGGGAGTAGTGTGACCGAACCAATGCCCCCTGCATCCGAAGCAACAATGGGGAGAAGTCTCTCTATCAGTTGAGTACCCGACAAAGAAGCCTGCTCGGTCCTTTCCTCTGTCGTGAGATCGCCACCTTGGCCGAGGTGACACGCGGATTTTCAGCGAGCGTCGCGTCGCGAGTTCTGGACGAGTCCTCTGGTGAGGCACTTTACCACCGGGACATTGAAACTCCGTTCGGAAGTGCAAAGGAAACTGGCCACGACTAACCTCGCCGAGTTCAACTGCAGATCCCCGGCTTCCCGCTGCAAATTGTCTGCAAGAATCCGTTTCAGATAGACTTTTGCTGACGAATCAGACTGCCTGATTCCTCCGTCAGACCACACTTCCTGAGTCCGGTGCCAATTGATTCCGACCAACATCCATTTGCCGTCGTCCGATCTCAAACTCCCAACTGAACCGCAATCCAGTGACGCAACCATCCAACGAAAAGCGAAAGCTCACCGTCGAGAGACTTGCCTCTCCGGCGATCGCTCATTCCCTGGAGCGTTCCCAGATAGCGAAGTACCACACCAAAGGCGGACACGGATTCACGGCTGAAGACGCCAATCATCTCGCAGACGTCTTCCGCGGAAAACGTGCTGAAATCATCGGGATGAACAACGAAGCGAATGGTGCCGATCGAATCGTGAACGGATTGAGGATTCAATCGAAGTACTACCAGACCGCTGCCAAGACAGTTGCTTCGGCGTTTGCATCCGATTCCGGCCTGTACAGATACGCCCAGCAGGTGCTCGAAGTCCCAAAAGATCAGTATGACGCTTGCGTTGAACTCATGCGAAAACGGATCGCCACCGATTCAGAAATCTCCTTGTTTCTCTCCGACATTGCGCACGCGGCAAACGCCACGCACCCCGAATCCTCCAGCAATGATGGTTGATCTCCACCTGACCTGAGGTTGCATTCCCCCCCGGAGTTTTGATATCGCGAACGAGGGACCGTCCGAATTCGTGCTGCCACTTCGCTGTCACTTTGAATCACCAGCCAAAAACGAACGTTTTTCTGATTGGCGTGCTTTTGCTTGCCGGCTGCAGATCCGCACCCAAAGACACCTCGGAGATGGATGCCATCCTGAAAACGGTTGTCTACGACACCTCGGTTCCGGTCATCCCCGCTTCTTTCCGCGACCCCAATACGCTTCCCACACCGTCCCCCACGGAAGCGCCGTCGCCCGAAGAGAAACCGAGCGTCACCACCACGCTCACTGATCGAGCCCGCTCCGCCGGCAGTTTTGTTGGGCATGGGCTGAGGGCGACCGTTGGGCTCGTCGTGCTAGGCGTGTTCAAAATCGTTGAATCGTCCCTCGGTTTGGACGACAATAACTCAACGTCAACCGGAACCAAAGACAGAGCTTTCAATCAGTGGCTTGATGACCGAGATCAATGGCGAGCGGCGGACCGAAAGGCAAACTGAGTTGTGCGAGAGCCTCTGCCGACCAAGCCTTTGGAATAACGCAATCCTTCGAACGCGCATCGACATCTCGAATGATTGAGAGATCGCCAAAGACGTGGCATGCGTCACGGCTGGATAATGAATGGCTTTCGGACGCTTGCTTGCCAATTGTCGGCCCGTGCCGCGTCACAGCCAATTTGTCTGGTTGGCCTTTTGTGTCCTGAGCAAAGTTGCACACAATCGCCGGGCGATCACCGAAACGGCTAAAATCATCAATCTTCACTCCAAGATGAGATCCAGCGCGACGACGATCTTCCGTGCTGACTGCGAGTCATTCGCCCTTCTTGTCTGATTCAAATCCATTCGGCTCCCTTGGACGCTTCATTCTTGTGATCATCCCCGAAACGCCCGAGCACTTGGACGCGGTCCGACAACTGACGATCGAGGCGTTCGCTGCCTCACCCTTCGGACACAATGGCGAGGCTGATCTCATCGACGCCATTCGCGAACAATGTGCACACACACTTTCGTTGGTGGCGATCGAGGAGGATCGCATCGTCGGGCACATTCTGTTTTCACCCGCTGAGATCCACACCCTGGATGCCAATGGTGTTGGCCCCACCGTTTCGGGTCCCGATGTCCTGGGCCCCAATATGCTGGGCATGGGACTGGCTCCGATGTCGGTGCATCCATCGCACCAACGCCGCGGCATTGGTGCGATGCTGGTCAAGGAAGGACTCCGGCGCCTCGATGAACTTGGCAACCGATTCACGATCGTTGCCGGGCATCCGGAATACTACCCTCGATTCGGTTTTCGCCCGGCCCAAGAGTTCTCCGTTTCGCACGGTTTTCAGGGGATGCCACAGGATGTGTTCTTCCTCCGCCCAGGGCCGTCCCAAGACGATGAGTTCTCCGGCGGTCGAGCCCACTACCATTCCGTCTTCGGACCACAACACGAAGGATCATGAGGCCGCTTGTTCGGTTACAGTGTGTTCAAGAGCCAATTCGCGGGGCGATCTGCCGCATGAATGAACACAATCGCACGGCCTCTGATTTCGGAGCTTTGCATGCCCGATCAGCAAAAAATTCACCGCCGCACATCCTCTTCGCGAGAAGTCGGCTTTGCTATCGCGATGCTTGGATTCGGCCTGGTTTTGATCATCGCCCTGTTTTATTTCGGGAGACGCGCACCTGGACAATCCTTTGACCTCGAAGGCCCCGAACTGTTCGCAGAGGAAATTGGTCACGGATTCCAAAGCATCGGATTGATTTTCATGGGGCTCGCCATCGCAATCGTCTTGGGAGGCATTGCCACACGACTGGGCAGCAACGCCGGTAGGGCGTTGATGACTCTTGGCAGTCTTTCCGCACTCTCGCTGATCGGCTTGTTTGTGGCCCACGTTGTTTTCACGCGGTGATGCAACTCCTGTGTGTTTGTCAGCGCCGCCATTCCCCAACGCTCGTCGCCGTCCGGCCCGTTTCTGCAGATCTCTTTCGGAAGCAGATCCGGATGCCCCCAACCGCGGAGCGGTGACATTTGATAGCCTCGGATTTCAATCCGAGGTCCAGGTTGTATGCCGCCACTGACCTTGGGTTGAAACCCAAGGCTGATAACTTTCGTCGCTCCGCGACTGGTGGTGTGCCCCCGCAGGACGACTGTCTGGTTGACACATCATCCGCTTGAATCCCTTCAATCGAATGGAGTTCACTCGACGGGTGCCTTCAAGCTTTCCAAGAACGTTTCCAGCAACTGCTTTTGGCCTTCGCTCAGCCTCACGTAATTGCGTTTGGATTGATTCGCTTCTCCGCCATGCCACAGGATCGCCTCTGCCAAGGTTTCGGCTCGGCCGTCGTGAAGATAGGGTGCTGAATCAGCAACTCCCCACAGTGGCGGCGTCTTCCACTCTCGTTGCAATGCGTCCCAGGAAAGTGGGTACCGCACCTTCACGTCCACTTCTTTGACTTTCCCGCGGGGAAACTGCGGTTGCTCGGGATAGTCCATCGGGATCGCAATGGGCGTCCCGGTTGCAACCACCGCCTCGTTGGACCGCGAATTGGAACGGCCGCGATCGCCTCGCGGGCCCCTGCGATCCCGTTCGGTCCCAGGTCCCGAAACCGTTCCCCCACCACGGCCATAGCGATTGGAGTACGCCCCCACAGGATTCGCTGAAGAGGAGCTGGTCAAATGATACGCCGGAGCCGGAAAAGGATCTTGCAATTCGGGCCCCATATCGTGCAACAACAGGTCGCTATAAATGCCGTTCGCCGGAACCACATTTTCAATGTGACAGGTTGCACATCCAATCGAATGAAACACCCTTTTTCCACGACGCACCTGCTTGCGTTCATCTCCCGACAACATTTGCATGTTGGGAGCGGGAAGACCGGCGACGTAACTCGTCAGATCCGCGACCTGGTTCGTGGTGATATCGGGTGCGAGACTGACATAGCGAGGATCCGCTGGATCAGCAGATTGTCGGATCGTATCGCCAACATTCAGCCCCAACTCCGTCGCGCAGGCGCCCGCAACAAATCCGGACAACGTATCGACTTGGCCCCGCCAGCCATATTTGCCTGCCACTCGCCCGGAGATGATTCCTCCCGAGGAACGGGTCTGGGACAAAGCGATCGCATTCAATCGATCCAGCGAGATCATCTCGACCAACCCCATGCCATGCAGCGGCGTTGTATTCCGTTGACTGAGGTAGTAGTCGAGTGACTCGTACCGTCCTGCGATCACCGGTTGTTCCGCTATCGCCTCCACGGTTCTCTGCTGCGGATCGAACCACTCGGAAGAGAGCCCGTTGGGAACGCCGACAGTCAAACGTTGACGGATAACGTCGTATCCGGGACGAGTGGAGGCGTCATGGACAATGGTGTTGAAAGACAACGTGTTGCCCGAAACCAGACCGGGAAAGAATTCCATGGCTGAGTGGCGGAATGCACCACGTTCCTGGCGGTCATCCGCATCATCAAAGAACGGGGACCGCGGATCCACTGTGATATGAGTCACGTTGTGGATCACTCCTGATGCCCCACCGCCGGGATGACACGCGGCACATGAAACAGCGTTGTGCATCGGGCCCAACCCATCTGCAGGGAAACTCTGCGCATCGACTTGGCGTGCGGACGTCCAATGCCGCCCCTCTTCATGGTGCGGCGGACGACGCCCGTGTCTCATCCGATGTTCGCCTCCACTCCTTCTCGGCAAAGACATCGGTCCGACAGTGTCAAATTCAGCGAACGTTGGTTCTCGTTCGACAAACACCCATTCCTGCTCAAACAACTCTCGTCCGGCGACCGGATCCTCCGCCATTCCCAGAGGGGTGATGAGCAGAACCAAGACCAGCCCCCCAGCCCATTCAGTCCGATGGTTGACGGCCATATCACGCTCCCTCGGCGGCGTTTGAAAAGCAAGTTTAAAAAGGCGGCGAAACAATCCCCACTTACAAGAAGGACAAATGCCAACCCGAATTGTCACACAGCCAATCGCTTCGTCGTCCGTCGGTTGCATTCTCGTGATAACACGGAAACAGACGGTCCCCTTCATGATGGCGAACGTTTTGGTTCGCACCATTTTCCATTTGACTCCACCGAGGAACACAGTCATGAAACGTCGCGTCCCCAACCGTCGTCGCTTGTTCGTCCAAAACCTTGAAAATCGTCGTGTCCTCGCTGGATGCATGGGCGTGGATGCTGCGACCGACGACCTGGCAACCGAAGAGGTCGCCGAAATCGCCTCCGCCGTCGCCGGCAGCACGATCGAAGACATCGATTCGGCCGCGATCGAATCCGCAACCGAGGCGAACGACGAACTTGAAGACAGCGTCGACAGCATCGTAGAAGAACAAGACACTGCAAGCGATGAAACAAGTGAGGACGCCAGCCTCGAACAAGAACTCGATCAAGACAACGCCTCAACCGAAACGGAGGGCGATCCTGGCCATCGGCCTCACCCACGACGGGGACCTCATCATCCCGGCATGACGTCCGACGCTCTGAACGCCGACACGATGGGTGAAGAGGGCGTCTGTGTCGATGAAGACACCGAAGCGGACACAACCGAAACCATCGACGAGACCGATTCACTCTCGGACGAATCGACCGACGACCTGGCCACCGACGAAACAGACGAAACCGATGTGGACTCTGAACTGGTCGATGACACGGAAGCGGATGAGATCGTCGAAGAGGAGGACACCACCCTCGTAACCGATTTGGATTCAGAAGCAAGTGACGAGTCAGAAGTGACCGACGAGTCAGATTCTACCGACGAAATTGATTTCACCGACGAAATCGATGACCTCGATGAATCAACCGAGACGGCTAGCGAGACCACGGTCATCGATCTCGATTCGGTGGTCACAGAAGAAACCGAGGACGAAGATTCCTCACTTTGCCTGATCCACGAAGAACTCGACAGCATCTTCGCTGAACTGGGAAGCCGCGATTTGGCCGACGCTCAGATCTACATTCTGATCTGATGGTCGCTTCCGCTGGGTTTCCGTCTGAATACGTTTTGCCGGGCCGAAAGGCCTTGAAAGGCTCCTAAATGCCGCCCTAGCACAAAACCTGTCAAACCTCGCTCAATAGTGGTAAAATGGTCTCCGGTAGCTTGGCGATACCCCGTCATCAAGGCCCCAATGTTTTCGCACACGAAAACTCTGTTGTGGCAACCGGCGAGACAGCTAGGCTATAGAAATTGACTCCAGCAGCGCTCCGTCGCTCTCACCATCGTCCTGCCTTGCCCCCTCCACCGTTTGCCAACCCACGCTTGCGTGTCGTTGTCGCCTTCATGCCCGAGACGCTTGCGCTCGGAGCAATGAAACTTGGATGCACCGTCGGACGATCGTTTGAATTCGGTCAGACCTGTTGATTCAAAACAATCGACCGTGAACCAAGTTGAAAGTTCGATCATGCTCAGTCGTAGAAACTTGTTGCAAGGATTCGCAGCAGGCGCCGGTGTAGCCATGGGTGCCCCGCTTCTTTCCGAGCGTCTTCTGGCATCCCCCATCGGAAACACGACTCCCAAGCGGGTCATCTTCTTCATGCAGAACCAGGGCTTCGATCCCAAGACCTGCATCCCGGCTGGGATGAAGCACAGTGGGTCCCTGGCGAAAGCCAAATTGCCTGAACCCATCAGCGCTCTGGAGCCCTACAAAGAACGACTGCACATCATCAACGGTCTGCACGGACTTCACACCAGCCCCTCGCACAGTGCGTTCTTTGGCGCACTGGGTGGGTACCGTGGCAGTGACGGGGTGCCGCCGAGTGGCTCGACGATCGATTATGAACTGAGCAAAGTTCTACCGGAAACACTGCTGCCACATTTGTGCATCGGCATGGACTCGATCGAGAACATGAAGACCAAACCGACGATCGCGACTCTGTCCGCCAGCGGTGCGGGCCAACCGATTTTCATGCATTCGAATCCGAATCATCTCTATCAGATGCTTTACGGCGGCATCTCATCCGGCGAGATTCGGCTGCAGCACGAAGCCCGTTCGAGCGTGCTGAGCCAAATCGAATTGTTGGCCGCGGCCAAGGGCCAATCGCTGCCAGCCTCCGATCAACAACGCTACGGGCAATACGTCCAAGGCTTCCAAGAAGTCAACGGTTTGCGTGATCGTCTCGACACCGTTTCGGATCACTTGCGCGAATTCGCTCCGAAGGTGGATGATCGATACACCAACCCGGAATTTGAAACCGACTGGCACGATTGCTTGCTCGACCTGGGCATCTCAGCTCTCACATCGGGAATCACCAACACGCTGACCATCGGGTCGGGCCGTGGCGAAATCTTCGGTGCCTGGAAGGGCCTCGGGATCGATCAACAAGGGCACAACTTGGGCCACATGGACCAACCTGACAATCCGATCTGGATCAAGATTCGCCAATACAACAGTCGCATGCTGGTCCGGATCATGGAAAAACTGGACAGCGTGCCAGAGGGAAGCGGCACGATGATGGACAACACCGTGATCGTGTACACCAGCAACAACGCCGACAAACAGCACACCAACGGAGCCAATTGGCCCGTCATGTTGCTGGGCAACTTCGACGGCGCCTTCAAGAGCGGATGCTTCACACAGGTCGAAGGCAAACGTCCG
This sequence comes from Rhodopirellula islandica, assembly GCF_001027925.1. Classification (NCBI taxonomy): domain Bacteria; kingdom Pseudomonadati; phylum Planctomycetota; class Planctomycetia; order Pirellulales; family Pirellulaceae; genus Rhodopirellula; species Rhodopirellula islandica. The sequence continues at coordinate 86,643 of NZ_LECT01000042.1, forward strand.
ATCAACGCGCTCTACACCTCGCTGTTGCGAGCCGCCGGCCAAAACGTGGACCGCTTCAACATGGACGACAAAATGGCGAAGAAGTTTGACGACAGCACCGGACCACTCAAGGAAGTGTTGGCGTAAGCATGTGGAAGTCCTCCCGAAGTGATTGCGGACGCCTGCTTGCGATCGCGTGCCTGCTGTTTGGCATCCGCCCCCTGGCCATTGCCGAAACATACACACCTGGTGAATCAGTTGACCAAGATTACGCTGCGTTTGCTGAACCGTTTCTTGTCAATCACTGCATCGACTGTCATGGCGAGTCCGATCCGGAAGGCGATCTTTCGCTAGAGAACTTGGGGCCGGTCGACGAGATCAACGCCAGTGTTTGGACCAGCGTCTGGGCACAGGTCAGCTTGAAGGAGATGCCGCCGCCGGACATGACGCAGCCCGAAGTGATCGAGCGATTGAAGTTCTCCGATTGGATCGTCGACGAACTCTCACGAGCGATGCAGGACAAGGGTGGTTTCCACGCTCACCGTGATCCCAACAAAGGCAACTTCCTCGATCACGAATTGCTCTTTGGTTCTTTGCCCGATGGCATTCAGCTGAAGCCCACCTCTTCACCGGCTCGAATCTGGCGTGTCACCCCTCAAGAGCACATCACGCGGCTGAACGAGTTGATCAACTCAGAACCGCAATACGATCCATCCAAACCGGGACTTCGCACGCACGGGGACGTCGTCCCCACCAACCACGGCGGCGAACTGAAGCTGTACTTCGGTGTCGATCGCATCATCAAGTGGCAGGGAGGCACAGTCGCCTACGCCACGTCTGTCAAGAGCGTGCCCGCGGTCCTCTCATCGGCTCGTGATCATGGATTGGAAAACTATCCCGACTTCACGACCGTCAACAGCGCCGAAGCGACCCAGATCATGGGAATCGCCAGCGAGATCATTCGATACATGGCCGACGGGCCACTCAGCATCGCGGAACCGTATCAAATCACCGACGATCCCCAGTCGATCGCCGACAAAATGAAGGGCGACCTTCGCGGCCTGCCCACCAGTTTGGTCTACAGCACCGAAGTCCTGCGTCCACTCACGCCGGTCTATGATCTCATGCAAGCGGACGAGATCACCGAGGAACGGATGCGTGCCGCGGTGGACTTCCTGTTCGAAGCCTTGACCTTCCGTCCGCCCACCCCGATCGAATCGGACGCCTACTTGGCGATCCTCGAGCAAGCGATTGACAAGCTGGGCACAAACGACGGCGCGGTCCTTGGATTGTCATCGATCTTTCTCGATCGTGACGCTCTGTTCCGGCCCGAGTTGGTAAAGAACGGCCAAGCCGACCGCCACGGACGCGTCATGCTGCAAGACTGGGAATTGGGTTTGGCGATGAACCATGCCCTGCGTTACCTGCAACCCGACGACGTGCTACGGCAAGCCATCGTGGACGGACGCATGCGAACGCGTGAGGACGTGAAGCGGGAAGTCGTGCGGATGCTCGAAGATGACAGCATTCGCAAACCTCGCATCCTCCGATTCTTCCGCGAGTACTTTGACTACGACCTTGGCGGCTACATCTGCAAAGACACCAGGGCGTTGGGCGAGACCGGTGTGAACAACAAGGGCGTCGTCCACTACAACGCAATGTTCGACGCGACCGCGAGCACCGATCGTTTGATCGAATTGATCCTGGAAGAGGACACCGATGTACTGAAACAACTGCTGACCACGGACAAAGTGGTGGCAGGCAAATATGACAACGTCTACTTCGGCAAGCAACGTTCGCGAGAAGAGATCGCTGCCTCGGTCGCGGCCCAGAAAGCGGCCGCGAAGGAAGCAGCCAAAGCAGCAGCGATCCAGTTGGCGGAGTGGAAAAAGGCTAACCCCGGCAAAGAACCACCGGAGGAGAAACCAGCCGCCAAGAAACCCAACATCAACCACGCCGTCACGGAAGCCAAGCTCACGGGCCCCGCCATTTTCGCTCGCGTGAGTCGTCGCAGCTTTGGACGCGGATCCATGAAGCCCGAACGCACTTTGGCGACGGTCCCCGGAGGTCAACGTCTCGGTATCCTGACGCATCCGAGTTGGTTGGTGTCGCACTCCGACGCGATGGACAATCACGCGATTCGTCGCGGTCGTTGGATTCAAGAACGACTGATTGGAGGCTGCATTCCCGATGTTCCGATCACGGTCGATGCGATGTTGCCGGACGAACCACGCACATCGCTTCGCGAACGCATGCGAGTGACACGCGAAGACTACTGCTGGACCTGCCACCGCAAAATGGACCCGCTCGGGTTTCCGTTTGAAATGTACAACCACGCGGGACTGTATCGAGAACTGGAACATCGCCAGCCCGTCGACACGACGGGCGAGATCATCGATTCGGGAGATCCGGAACTGGACGGCAAAGTCGCGAACGCCTTCGAGCTGATTCAAAGGCTGGCCGAAAGCGAACGTGCCGAACAAGTGTTCGTCCGCCACGCGTTTCGGTTCTGGATGGGTCGCAACGAGACGCTCAACGACGCTCCCGTTTTGCAAGCCGCCCATCAAGCGTACCGGGACAACAACGGCAGCATGAAAGCCCTGCTGGTATCATTGCTGACCTCCGACGCGTTTCTGTATCGCACACGAAGCGAAGCAAAGTTAGTCGCCGCGCACTGATCCAATTAGGTCAACAAGAACGCGAGCATTGCCTTGTGGCTTGGAGTTCCGCGTGCCGGAAGCGGGCCGTTGCGAGCGTCAATCAGGACACAACGATTCCACTCGACGGCCCCTCCGGGGCGATGTACTGGCTCATGCCCCAAGGCCAACGGCCTTGTTCAACGTAGCCTGGGACAACGTCCCAGGACTGATGCATACACGCTCGCCCCTTTGGCCAACGGCCAAACTCATGGCTGCCCGCCCTCCCCGCTTGTGATGCCTCTGCATCTCTGCATCTCTGCATCTCTGCATCTCTGCATCTCTGCATCTCTGCATCTCTGCATCTCTGCATCTCTGCATCTCTGCATCTCTGCATCTCTGCGTCAAAATCATTGCGACACTCTGCGTTGCCCAACGGGCTAGCACCAAGGCCAACTGCCAAACCGATGCGTTTCAATTTCACACCGGGCGATCGGCTCGCCAGGACGCCGCGATCAGAAACACGGCCGCGACGGCACACAGCAACGTTGCCGGTCGATACACGCCGACTTGATCGTGCGCAACACTGAACAGGTAAGGACCAATCGCGGTCCCCGCGACGACGATCGACGTCGAGAACCCCGAGATCGCACCCAGGTGCATGCGACCGAAAAAACGAGGCCAGGTGACACCCGAAATGATGCCGAACATGCCTTGCATCAACCCCATCCCCAACACGACGAACACAACGGAGATGTTCGCGTCCAAGAACGAGAGGCTCAACGCGAGGATCAAACTGCCAAGCGATTGCACCATCGCGAGGTATTTCAATTTGACAAAGTCGCTGAGCCAACTGCCGACGAATTCGACCACCACGCTGACGAATGCCGCGGGAACAAAGATCGAAACCGCCCGGGCACGTGACATCCCCGCGTCCGCAAAAATCGACACGACGTGGAACGAGAACGCTGTCAGCAACAATCCCGACAACACCACACTGAAAGTGAACACCCAAAAGCTGTACGTTCGTCGGGCTTCCGACAGTGTAAAATCCCGTCCACTCAACGTTTCCGCGTGTGCTTTGCGATTCTCCTTCGCAAACGGTCCGTCGGGCAGCATGCCGTGTTCCTCGGGACGCGATCGGGCAAAGACCACCGCGAGCAGCGAAAACACAGCCACGATGATCGCGATCGTCTGCCATGCCCAGGCCCATCCGCCCCGCTGAATCAACCACTCGAAAAACGCGGGCGTGATTGAAAAGCCGAATGCAATCGAAATACCGATGAACGCCAGCGCCATCCCACGCCGCTGTTCAAACCACTCCAAAACCATGTTGCGAGACGACAACGTCAGCATGCCTTGCCCGAAAAATCGCATCGCAAAGAAACCAAGGGTCAAAACAGCAAACGACACACCATTTCGATAGGAACCGGGCAAGACGGATGCGGCGGCCCCCGCGATCACGTCCGAGAAGCTCATGGCCATCAGCACCAGAGCCAACATCGCGGCCGAACCGGCGGACACCCATCTTCCGCCAAACCGATCGTAGTAACGTCCCGCTCGACTGATCAACACCGCGCTGCCGATTGTTCCAGCCAAATAAGCGAAACTGATCCAACTTCGCGACAACTCATGTGCCTCGATCAGAAAATCCGTGAAAACCGAAACACCAACGGTTTGTCCCGGCGCACTCGCCAAAACGCCCAGCGTTCCACACACCAACACCACCGTTCCGTAAAAGAATGGCACCGCAGATGGATCGAAGGGAAAATTCGCGAACCTTGAACGCGGGGAGCGTTCGACATCGTGTTGGTCAGATTTCATACACTTGATCAATGCATCGAATTCGAAGCGTTGCATTGGATCTTCCCTCTGCGATCATGTCAGCGGGGATTGACAGACAGGCCACCCCAACCGATCGAAGCAACCCAAACCATCGCCCCAATGAACCCCCACATGATGCATCCTCCCGTAGGCCATGTTCCACATGGCAACCCAGCCAATGCTTTGGAACCAAGCGAGGCGTGATCACAAACCAACCATCCATCATGATGGCGAACCCACCGGCCAGCCACCATCGCCAGGTACAACCTGGCCTACGTCTTCAATGAAAGAAAACGATGACGGAACCAACACGCGATTTGCGATTTTCATGAACGACAAAAGCAAACCACATTCGAAACCGGATCCGTTCCAACCACCACATACGATTCCAGATGAAGGTGAGCGAAAGTCAGAAAGCCGTTCCCTCGCACATGCCTTTTTCATCGGTTGTCGCAACGGATTTTTCTGGTCGCTCTTGGTCGCACCGCCTGTCGCTTGGTTCGTCGCTCCGGTGATCCCGCGTCATCGAACTCCTGATTCCGAAGGCAACCTCCCAAGTTTGCTTGAAGAGTTCGGCTGGTTCGGAATGATCGAAAGAGCTGCTCCTGGTTTGGTTAGCATTTCCATCATTTGGACCCTCTCGGCGGGCCTGTCTTCCCTGATCGACCGTGCACGCCAACAGCAATCCCAAGCGAGCAATCAGAACCCAACGAAGGAGTGACAATCACAACGACTCCTGCGTCGCACTTTCCTGGGCAACCAGCCCCCTCCGCCGGGGAAGACACATTACAATGCCTGTTTGTCGTCTTTCGACTTGGCGTCCTCCTCATTGTCTTGGCACCTGGAATCGTTCATGGAAATTCTTCTCAACATCTTGGCCATGACCGCGATGGCCGCCAGCGTGATCGGCTGGCTCTGGATCACGGTGATGGCTTTCAGCGAAGGCGAAATTCTCTGGGGCCTTGGGTGCTTGATCATTTCGCCGCTCTGTTTGATCTACGGGTTCCTGAACTACCAAGAACTGAAGATCCCGGTCCTGATGCTCACAATCGGTTTCATCGCCAGACTTGGGGTGGGAGCAATTGCGTTCGCAACGACCTAAGAAGACGTCCCCTACAAGCCTGACGCAGCCAAGCTTCGAGAGCCGCCAGGCACCTGACTACCTGGAACACGAGCGGGTTCCAACCAACGCGCCCTGATTGACGATCGTCCGCTATTAAGTAGGTCGCACGCGTCATTGCTCCCACATACAACCCAGGCGAACGCCCACACGGCTCACAAGGTTGTGTCCGATGATTCCTCCCCACCTGCATATTGACCACCTTGCCTAGCTCAGCGACGCGAGATGCATGCGAGCCAACGGAAGGTGACGAGTCCCCAAGCAGGACTCGCCACCTCAGCCACGAAGGTCGGCGTGCTATTTCGCGGCGACTTGCGTGTCATCCGACGCTGTGTCTTTGACATCGAACCGATCAAGGTTCATGACCTTTGTCCACGCAGCCACGAAGTCCTGAACGAACTTTTCCTTCACATCTTCGCTGGCGTAGACTTCCGCGATCCCTCGCAACTGCGAATTGGATCCGAAGACGAGATCCACTCGGCTGGCCGTCCACTTCACGTTGCCCGTTTCGCGATCACGTCCCTCGAAGAAGTGCTCGCACATCGGTGACTGTTTCCAGACCGTGTTCATGTCCAGCAAGTGGACGAAGAAGTCGTTCGTCAACGCACCGGGACGTTTGGTCAATTTGCCCAAGTCAGCGAGCGGACCGGCACCGGCGTTGGTATCCAGAGCACGCATGCCACCAACCAAGACGGTCATTTCAGGTGCGGTCAACGAGAGCAAGTTGGCTTTGTCGACCAGCATCTCTTCAGCGGGACGGTCTGCGTTGTGACCTTGATAGTTGCGGAATCCATCCGCGATTGGCTTCAGCGGTTCAAAGCTCTCCACGTCGGTCATCGCCTGCGTCGCATCGGTTCGCCCAGGGGTGAACGGGACTTGGATCGCATGTCCCGCCTTCATCGCCGCGGCTTCAATTCCGGCGGAGCCGCCCAAGACGATCAAGTCCGCCATGGAAACCTGTTTCCCGTCTTTCCGCGACCCGTTGAACTCCTTCTGCACGGCTTCCAAAGTTGAAAGCACCTTTGCCAATTCAGCGGGTTCGTTCGCGTCCCAATCCTTCTGCGGAGCCAAGCGAATGCGAGCCCCGTTGGCTCCGCCACGCATGTCGCTGTTGCGGAAAGTCGAGGCCGATGCCCAGGCGGTGGAAACCAATTGCGAGGACGACAATCCGGTCGCCAGAACTTTCTGCTTGAGCTGCTCAATCTCTTTCGTTCCGATCACATCGAAGGTGGCTTCGGGAACCGGGTCCTGCCACAGTTGTGGTTCAGGAACACTGTCCCCGAGCAATCGCGAGACCGGGCCCATGTCACGGTGAGTGAGCTTGTACCACGCTTTCGAAAACGCTTCTTCAAACTGCTCTGGATTGTCATGGAAACGACGGGAGATCTTCCCGTACGCCGGGTCCATGCGGAGAGCCAAGTCAGTCGTGAACATCATCGGTGCGTGTGATTTCGATGCGTCGTGGGCATCCGGCACGGTGCCCTTGGCGTTCTCGTCGGTGGGCGTCCACTGCCAAGCACCGGCGGGACTCTTGACGAGTTTCCATTCGTAGCCAAACAGGTTTTCGAAGTAGCCATGCGACCACTCGGCCGGCGTCGATGTCCACGCACCTTCCAAACCGCTGGTGATCGTGTCGCCTGCGTTCCCGGTTCCGTGCGTGTTGATCCACCCCAAACCTTGCGCGGCCAAGCCTTCGCCTTCCGGTTCGGGCCCGACGTTGCCTTCGGGAGTCGCCGCCCCGTGAGATTTGCCGAACGTATGACCGCCAGCGATCAAGGCAACGGTTTCCTCATCGTTCATTGCCATGCGAGCGAACGTTTCGCGAATGTCCTTGGCCGCCGCGATTGGATCGGGTTTCCCGTTGGGACCTTCCGGGTTGACGTAGATCAATCCCATCTGCACAGCCGCCAAGGGGTTTTGCAGGTCTCGATCATCGCTGTAGCGTTTGTCACCCAGCCAGGTTGTTTCCGGTCCCCAATAGACATCCTTCTGTGGTTCCCAAACGTCTTCTCGACCGCCAGCAAAACCAAACGTTTCGAAGCCCATGTCTTCGAGAGCGCAGTTGCCAGTCAACACCATCAAATCCGCCCACGAAATCTTGCTGCCGTATTTCTGCTTGATTGGCCAGAGCAATCGGCGGGCTTTGTCCAGGTTCGCATTGTCAGGCCAACTGTTCAGCGGTGCGAAGCGTTGCGTGCCATCGGATGCTCCGCCCCGGCCATCCGAAACACGGTAGGTCCCGGCGCTGTGCCAGGCCATGCGGATGAACAAGGGCCCGTAGTGACCGTAGTCAGATGGCCACCAATCTTGCGAGGTGTTCATCAATTCCTTGATGTCCGTTTTGACCGCTTCCAAATCCAATGAACTGAACGCGGCGGCGTAGTCAAAGTCCGCCCCCATCGGATTGCTCTTCATCGAGTTCTGATGCAGCATGTCGAGGTTCAATTGGTTCGGCCACCAATCACCGTTGCCCATCGCTCCGTTGACCGTGTGCCGATTCGGACCAGCCGGGTTGCCCATCACGGGGCACTGACTGATCGCGTCGGCTTGCGAAGTGGAAGGTGCAGCTCCGGTTCCCTGCGCCATCAACCCTGCGGTGCTTGAAGCGGCCAAACATCCAATCGTCAGCGCGAGCGGTCGAATCGACACGGGGCTGCGATACAGTCGTCTCGCGAATTGCCGGCAGACTTCGGCCGTCGTTGGTTGTTGGGTTGTCTTGTTGTCGGTGGAGTTCATGGTCCGCGTCCTCAAAAAAAGTTGCAAACTGGTCCCGAGCTGATTCACTTCGGGAAGGTGGGGCACGTCTCTAGTATCGGGCGGCGAGACGAAACGTCCAATGCATTTACTGCATCTGGGTCATGCACGGAACGCATGACATGTCCATGCCTGTAGGGAGCGGAATGCCGCAACACCGCGTCGGTACAGGAAAACGCCATGCAAAACTGCTTCGGACGCTCAAAATGCACTATCATGCGACCTCCATCGCGAAAGCGATCCCGCCTGTTTGCCACCCGCCCCAACCTCGTTGCGTTTTGACCGATTCAGTGGATCTTTTCCGCTGAACTGGACATCCGCCGGAATGAACGCCGCGACGAATCTCCCACCGAATGGAAGCTGCATGCCACGGCCAACGATGATCTCCCATGCCCGGTCCCTCCTCGCATTCCCAGCCTTCCTGGTGGGCACGCTGATCTGCATCACTGGCGTGGCCCAGCGACCGCCGACCGGGGTGCCCGCAGGAGTGGAAAAGATCCTGCGAATCGAGCCTCGCACTGGAAATGCTCGCAACAGCGAAGGTGACTTTGTCCGGTTGAAAGACGGACGCTTGCTGCTGGTCTACACCAAGTTTGTCGGTGCAGGAGACCATGCTCCAGCGGAATTGGTATCGCGCGTGTCAAACGACAACGGCGTGACCTGGACCAAGGAAGATGTGCCGGTGATCGAACGTGGTGCAGATGACTCGAACCTGATGTCGGTCTCACTATTGCGATTGCAAGATGGCCGAATCGGGTTGTTCTACATCCGCAAGTACGATCCGACGCCCGAAGCCAATCATTTGTTCTTGAATGACATCTTGATGCGGACCAGCTCCGATGAAGGTGAAACTTGGTCCGATCCAACTCGGATTGTTCCGAAGGAAATCCCCTCCTACCAAATTCTGAACAATGACCGTGTGATCCAACTTCGCAGCGGGCGATTGGTCGCTCCACTCGCGGTTCACTATCAAGTCGGTTGGCCCGGTTATCGAAAGTCGGCCGAGATGGTTTGCTACCTATCTGACGACGGAGGCGCAACGTGGCAACGCAGCAAGAGTGCGTTGTCGTCGGAATCCTTGGCACAGGAACCCGGCGTCGTCGAACTCAGCGATGGTCGACTGATGATGTTCTGTCGCAGCGGTGACTGCCAATTGCTCTCCTATTCAAACGATCAAGGAGAGACTTGGTCCGAGCTGACACGATCCTCCTTCACTCAGCCCACGGTTTCCCCCGCCTCAATCGAACGGATTCCATCGACGGGTGACTTGTTGATGCTGTGGAACAACGGCGACGACGACTTGGCCAAGAAGCAACCCGTCGGACGTCGCCCTTTCACCGCCGCGATCTCAAAGGACGATGGCAAAACGTGGCAAAACATTCGCAACGTGGGAACGGATCCGGAAGGTTGGTACTGCTACACCGCAATCGAGTTTGTTGACGATCATGTGCTGCTGGCGCACTGCGAGTACCCAAGATTGAATTCGTTGCAAGTCACGCGAATTCCGGTCTCGTGGTTCTACGAAGGCGACGAGGTCTCGACCACTGACGGACAGAATGCCGAAAACTTGAACACGGACGACCTGGACTATTCGGTGTCACTGGAAGTCGCCGAGGAAGGGTTTGAAGGCAAGGAGTGCTGGGTGCACGCCCGTGTCGGTGTGATTCCCACACAGAACAGCGACCCTACCGCGGTGATGACCACCCAGAAGTTGTTGCTCTCGGGGTCGGATGTCTTCTATCGCTTGCATGAATCTCGCCAGTCTGCGGGTTCTGACACCTGGTCGAAACTTAGCCCCATCGATTCGTTTTCTCGCCAAATGTTTCAGCGTGACATCATCCCTCGCGGTGGTGAAGGCTCCCAAGACTTGCTGCAAGAAGGCGATGAAACAACCGTTTGCGATTTCGTCCCCCAGTGGCATGCGGCAAGCCAGCGTTTGCTTGGGATCGGGCAAACGGTTTGGTACCGAAACAATCGTGTCATGCATGTACGGCCTCGCGGGATCGCCTACGGCGTAGTCAACCCAGAGAATCAAACATGGAACGATTGGAAAGTCGTCGAACTACCCGACGAGCCACGCTTCCGCAACGCTGGTTCCGGCAGTGCCCAGCGAGTTGACTTGCCGGGCGGAGACGTCCTGGTTCCCGTTTACTGCAAAGAGCCCCACCAAAAGCAGTTCTCGTCGATCATTGTTCGCTGTCGTTTCGATGGTGAAACGTTGCACTACATCGACCATGGAAACGCATTGACCATCCCGGTGGACCGAGGTTTGTACGAGCCCTCGTTGACCCACTTTGACGGGCGATTCTACTTGACGCTCCGGAATGACCAACATGGTTATGTCGCCGTCAGCGATGACGGTCTGAATTTCGAAACTGCTCAACGTTGGACGTTTGACGACGGTCAAGAACTGGGCAACTACAACACCCAGCAACACTGGGTGACTCACAGCGACGGGCTGTTCTTGGTCTACACGCGTCGAGGCGCAAACAACGACCATGTGTTTCGACATCGCGCCCCGCTGTTCATCGCTCAGGTGGACCCAGAAACGCTGCAGGTCATTCGATCGACCGAGCGAGTGTTGGTTCCGGAACACGGAGCCCGACTGGGCAACTTTGGCGTCACTCGCTACTCAGAGAATGAGACCTGGGTGACGGTTGCGGAATGGATGCAACCTGCGGGAGTTGAAAAGCACGGCAGCAACAACCGAATCTACATCGCCAAACTGAAATGGAACCAGCCGAATCAGCTTGCATCGCAGAAAAGCCCACCGGGAATCAAAGCAGATCCCACCGCTTACAGCCAGCCGCCGAAGAGCCTGGCGGACGAGTTCGGTGCCTACCGATCCCCGCTGATCTTTGACGACGGGACGCAGGTCACGAAAGCCAACCAGTGGCCTCCAAGGCGAGAAGAGATTCGCTCGCGGTGGGAATCCATGCTGGGCACATGGCCTGCGTTGATCAGCGATCCCCAAGCCAGAATCATCGACACGACACAAGACGATTCACTGACGAAGCACACCGTTGAATTCCATTGGACGCCAAACGAGAAGACAACCGGGTACCTTTTGATCCCCAACACAGAACGGTCCGAAGCGAATGGTTTGCCCGCCGTCCTGACGGTCTACTACGAACCCGAAACAGCGATCGGCGAGGGCAAACCCCATCGGGATTTCGCTCTGCAGTTGGCTCGCCGTGGTTTCGTGACTCTTTCGATTGGCACGACGGAGGCAACGCAAGCCAAAACGTATTCGCTGTACCATCCGTCCCTTGACGATGCCTCGGTGCAGCCGTTGTCGATGCTAGCCTGCGCTGCTGCGAACGCTTGGCAGGTATTGGCAGATCGCCCCGAGGTTGACTCCAATCGGATTGGCGTCGTGGGCCATTCCTTCGGCGGAAAGTGGGCGATGTTCGCGGCCTGTCTTTCCGAACGATTTGCCTGTGGTGCCTGGTCGGATCCCGGCATTGTGTTTGATGAATCGATGTCCGGCGTGAACTACTGGGAACCTTGGTACCTGGGGTATCATTCGCGTCCTTGGCGCAAACGAGGTCTCATCACCGCCGACAATCCAGCCCGCGGTCTGTACCCAAAATTGGTGGCCAAGGGACACGACTTGCACGAACTGCACGCGTTGATGGCACCGCGACCGTTTCTGGTTTCCGGCGGGTCGGCCGATCCCATTCGTCGTTGGGAAGCCCTGAACCATTGCGTTGCCATCAACCAGTTACTAGGTCACGATGACCGCGTGGCCATGACGAATCGCCCGGATCACTCGCCCAACGCGGATTCCAACTCGGTGATCTTCGCCTTCTTCGAAAGACACCTGGCGACGAACAAGCAGCCGCTCTGACGAGTCCGATCACTGAACCCACACAAGCGACTCGTTACCTCGTCCACTACGGTTGCGATCGCACTCCGTAGCCGGATTCGCCAAGAATTCGGACAGCAACACAAATCCCGTGGTGCCCTCGATGTCTCGCAAGAAAACCATGTTCCTTCGATTGACTGTCTCAGCAGTCGTGATGACCGTTGTGTCATTGGGATCGATCATCGGTTTCGCCCAATTCCGTTTGCGATCGGGAGCGACCGGCGAAAGCGTCTCGGTGAAGCACAACGGTTTGGATCGCGAATACCGAATCCATGTCCCTGAGAATCTGTCCGCCGACGCCAAAGTCCCGCTGGTCGTTTGCTTGCACGGCGGAGGCGGCAATTCGCGAACGGCTTCTGTCATGGGGCTGACTCCTGTCGCTGACCGCGAAGGATTCATTGTCCTTTATCCGAACGGGATCGACAAACACTGGAACGATGGCCGCGAATCCCCCATGTTCGCGGAACACGACCAAACCATCGACGATGTCGGCTTCGTGATGGATTTGATCGAACGGGTGTGCAAAGAACATCCCATCGACCGCAACCGAATCTTTGCCACCGGCGTGTCCAACGGTGGCTTCATGACTCAGCGTTTGGCGATCGAACATTCCGAAACTTTCGCTGCCGTCGCGGTGGTCATCGCGACGATGGGAGAACCGCTCAGCAAACAGTTTGAACCGAAATCACCGGTTTCGATCCTCTACATGAACGGCACCGAGGATCGACTGGTTCCCTACGATGGCGGGCCGGTCGCCAAGCCTCTGACGAATCGTTTCAACCAAGTCAAAGGACACGAGGACGCACCGCGAGGAATTGCGATTTCAACGGATGAAGCCGTCTCGTTGTGGGTGAAGCACAACCAAACCAAACCCGATCCGAAGATTGAATTGATACCGGACACCAACAAAGAAGACCACTCTCACATCGAAAGCAAACTTTGGGAGGGCGGCGAACGTGGCACTGCCGTGATGCTGTACAAAGTCATCGGGGGTGGACATGGTCTGCCTGGCGGTTCGCAGTACTTTCCCGCTCGACTGATTGGGTATTCCAACCAAGACGTCAAAGGCTTCGACCTCATTTGGGACTTCTTTCAAGAGCACACACGGCAACCCCAAGCACCTGCGGACAAAGCGGAGCGTTGAATCCGCCCCGACGTCGAATCCGACCAGCATTCGCGGTTCGGATTCATTGCATTGCCGCGTCTCTTGGAAACTCGCGGGCTCGTGACATGCGATTCATCCGTCACAACCAACCGGATCGTTACGTCTTGGCGTCAATGCACCAATCCGCACGTGAATACTCGTTCTCATCCAATCATTCCGTGACCCACGTTTCCAACAGCAAAGCTGTTTGCTGGAACGTCACGCGTCAATTGAATGATGGAAGAAACCCCGATGAATTGCGAATCTTGCGGTGCCCCCGTGTCACGAATGGGTCGTTCAGGACGCTACTACTGTGACTACTGTTCCCGCCTCGCCGTCAAAACGCCGCTCGCGAATTCCAGCGACGGACTCGTTTTGACTGGCACGTTGTCGGACACACCCTGCCTGACCTGTGACGACACACAGTTGGAAATTGGCTCGATCGACACCCACTCCATCGAAGGCTGCCGAAAATGCCAAGGCGTCCTTTTGAATCAAGCCACGTTTGCGACGCTGGTTCGAGAGCGGCGAAAGTCCTACGTGGGTCCCGATCAAACTGGAGAGTTCGCCCCCGCTCTGGATGGTCCCAGAGATCACCACTCGCGATTGGCGTGCCCGAAGTGTTGCCTGTCCATGGACTCCTTTTTCTATGCCGGCCCCGGACGTGTTGCGATTGACTCCTGCAGCCGATGCGAAACCGTCTGGCTGGACTGCGGCGAAGTGACCTCCCTCGCCGAAGCCCCCGGACTGCGCTGAGAACGCCCGCCCATCGGCGTCCTCTCTCGTGCACGCGTGATGGACGTCGACCTCGACCCTAAAAAAGGTCGCGCAGTTTTGAAGTGCTGTGCTCGCTACAAATTGAGAACCTCGCCCGTTGGCAACGGGCTCGTCGATTTTGCTGTCGGTTGGCCACTCTTGGCCGACATCCGCAACTTGGACGGGCAAGACTGCCGATCCTACCGGCGTTCAAACCTCGTGGACGACCCAATCGACAAGCCGCAGCGGTAGGGGTCGGACAACGACGTTCAGTGAGATTTCCCTGGGGAGGGTAACACGCGCCACTTCCCATGTCCGGCCCTCACCCTCGCGTACGCCTGATCGGCGTCGCTCGATGAAGAATGCGTGATTTCTACCATTCGACGGCGTCTTCCATCCGACTGAAATCGCCGCTAGCGAGACATAACGGCAGCGAGGCACCCACCGTTGATGAGGTCACCAATCACGAGGCTCGCCAAACGCTCTCTGCTGTGATTGGTGATGCACTTTGCATGGCGGTCCCCATTGGATCCTCGCCATTGACTCACTGCGCAAACGACCGACAGTCGCTGTCCAAGCACGTCGGATCCACCTCGAACCCAACGCAATCCAGTTTGCGAACTCGCTTCCACACACAATCCTTTCCGGAAACCTTATGTTCTCCCGAAGAAACCTGTTGCACGCCAGCGCGGCACTTGGAGTTGGATCGTTGATCAGCCCGCCCGCATCTGCCCAAGCGTTGAAAATTCAAATGTCCACAGGCGAAGTCATGAAGACCAAGGGACAGGTGGATACCAACGAAGCGCTGCCCACCAATCCCCCAGACGACGACCGACGTTATCGCCCGACATCCCGAATGGGACTGGGCGGACTCGCAGCCGGAAATGGATTCAACACCATTTCGAATGATGAAGAAATCCTCGCCATGCTGAACGCAGCCTGGGATTCTGGGATCCGGTACTTTGACACCGCACCGTTTTACGGTCTGAGTTTGAGTGAACGGCGGTTTGGAGATTTGCTCCACAACAAAAAACGGGAAGACTATGTTCTGTCGTCGAAGGTGGGGCGTCTCCTGACACCCTCGGCAGAACCATTGCCCAAACGATGGCACTGGGCCAACCACTCTCCCTTTCACTACCGATACGACTACACGGCGGCGGGAACGCGTCGATCGGTCGAAGACAGCCTGCAACGCATTGGTGTCTCCTCACTCGACATCGTCTTCATTCACGACCTCTCACCTCAGAACAGTGACTTTGGTGCAGACTGGCTCAAGTACTTTGACGAAGCCGCCAAAGGCGCCATGCCAGAGCTCACCAAAATGCGTGAGGAAGGCATCATCAAGGCCTGGGGATTTGGCATCAACTCTCCCCACGCGATCCACAAAGCGGTGGACATTGCCGCCCCAGACATCTGTTTGTTGGCACTTCAGTATTCGATTCTGGAACATCAAGAAGCGCTGGAGAAAACGTTTCCGCTCCTGGACGAGCATGGCATTTCCGCTGTGGTCGGAGCACCACTCAATGGCGGCTACTTGGCAGGACGAAACCGCTTCAACTATTCCAGCCTGATCCCAGATGCAATGAAGCAAAAATTCGCGGCAATCAACGAGGTCGCGAACAGGCACGGGATCGACATCAAGACCGCAGCTCTGCAATTTGCCGAGGCTCCCTCGACGGTGTCCGCCATCATCCCTGGTGCTCGAACGGCTCAACAGGTGAACGAGAATGTGGCTGCGATGAAAGTCGATATTCCCGGAGCCTTCTGGGACGAACTGAAATCGAAAAAGCTCATCGCCCAGAACGCGCCCACGAAGGCATGAGACCTTGGACTACTCTTCGATCCGGTAGATCGCGTCGGCGGTTCGCATGATCAGCGCGTTGCCATCGACGGCTGCTGAGGCGAGCGTGCGTTCGCCGAGATCGTTTTCCGCCAGGACCTTGTAATCGGGACCTGTCGCCACGACGGTCGTCACGCCAGATTCGTTGGTGTAATAGATCTTGTTGCCCACCAAAATCGGTGACGAGGAAAACCCACCGCCCACGCGTTTCTTGTAGACGATGTCGCCGGTTGCCGCTTCCACACACATCGCGATTCCATCGTCACTGACCGAGTAAATGAACTCGTCGTCGGCGAGCATCGATGGGGTGTGGGGCACATTCTTGTTGAGCGACCATTTCAGATGCGTGTCGGTGACATCACCTGATCCAGTCGGATCGATCGCCAGCATGCTGGGCGTGTCGTAACTGGTCGACAAATAGACCAATCCGTTGTGGTAGATCGGTTTGGGGATCACGGAGTATCCCGAGTAACGCACTTGCCAAATCACATTGCCATTGGCGGGGTCAAGTGCCAACACACAATCACTGCCGGGCGCGATGACTTGTTTCTGCCCATCGACCACAATCGTCAACGGGGTGCAAAACGAAAACTTCCTCTTGGCGTCGATGGGACGTTTGACTTCCCACGCGATCTTGCCCGTTGCGGCATCCAGTGCAACGACCTTGGGATCGCTCGCTCCGTCGCACGTGAAAATCAACTTGTCGTCGACCAACACCGGAGTGCCACCGTTTCCGTGGACCGGTTTGAAGAACAGGTCGCGGTTCTTCCAAATCAGTTTTCCATCGAGATCGACACACGCCGTTCCTTGATATCCAAAGTGCACGAACACGCGGTTGCCTTCCACGATCGGCGTGGGGCTGGCATGGGAGTTCTTCTTGTGAATCCTGGCACTCTTCTCGGCGGTTTGCTGCATGAGTGGAACGGACTTCAACAGCTTGCCACTGTTCGCATCGAGAACGATCAACGTAAGATCAAATTCTGTCTTGCTCGAATCAGATTCTGAATCCGCGGGTATCGCCGCCGAAACGAAGATCCGCCCATTCGCAATCACGGGAGACGACCAACCTTCCCCGGGCAACTCCGTTCGAAAAGCAACGTTCTTCTCAGGTGACCATTCCGTGGGAACGCTGGCGTCCGCGTCTGCAATTCCGTTGCCCGATGGTCCTCGGAAAATGCTCCATTCCTCTGCATGGGCGCGGTTGTGTGACGAATCAAACGCAACAACGCTGGCAGACAACAGAACGATGCAAACGGCAAGGTTGCCGAACCGGGAATGGATCATGGGAAGTGGATGCAAAAGATGGCGGAGGTGTCAAGCAAAACGAATCGCAAGCCATGATAGCCGATGTTGGGTCCGCTAAAATTGAAGACCGTGTTCCATGTGATCCATCTTCCCCCAACGAATGAGTTCGCCATGACGAGACGCCCCGAACGTGAATCCTCCATCTCATTGACTCGGCGGCAATGGCTGATCTCAGCGGCGGCCAGCAGTGGCATGCTGTTGCAAGCCAACGAGCGAATTTGGGCGAATGAGCCGGAAGCTTCCGAAACGCCTCATTTCTGGTACCGCTTGGCTCCCGAAGGCCCCTACATCGATTCCCAACGCGGCAACAAAGCCTTTGGTTTCGGACAGGGGAAAGTGTTTCTGTCCGAAGACAACGGTCAAACCTGGCCTCACAACGCCATTTTTCGCGATGCGGACAACATCACCTTCAGTTGCATTTTGGGAAACGGGAATGTCCTGTTCGCCACACGCACGCGTTTGTTTCTCAGCACCGACAATTTGACGACCTACCAAGAAGTGGTTGTTCAAGACACCGACGGCAGCGACTACGTTCCTCATCAACCGCTCGATCCAGAGAACCCAGGCTGGTACTTTCATCCGCTCGATGGCGTTCACACCTGGGAAGTGAACGGATCGGAAATGTTGGTGTGGGGCAACTATTGCAACGTGCTGGGCGGAGCCGTGCCGGTCAACATCTACTATTCGACCGATCAAGGCGCGACCGTCAAAATCGCGTACGCCTTCGGCCAGAGCCCCACGTTCCAACAACCCGGCGCGGGGCCCAGCGATCTGCTGGGCAATCCTGAAAACTCAGTGGTGTGCCGACACGTTCACTGTGTGACCTACAACCCAAATGAAAACGCTTTCTACGCCTGCACTGGCGACCACGATCGCACCGATGCCGACGGCAACAACCACCAAGAATGCCACTGGCTTCGCGGAATCTACGACGCTGCAAACGACACATGGGATTGGACGGTGTTGGTTTCGGTCAATTCGAACTCCCGATACAAATCGGGGGGAATCAACTTCGTCGACGGGCAACTTCACTGGGCCGCCGATGCCAACGGCAAGAACGGCACGATGCCGCACGACCGCGGCATCTTCCGTTGTGACCCTGCTGATCTGGCGGATCCAACGAAGCACGAATTGTTGTTCAACCCGCACTACGAATCCGCCAACATGATCATCGAAGACAGCGTGATCCTGTCGGCCCACTACGCTCCTGCATCACCCTATGCAACCGGTATCATCTATTCGCCTGACCTGGGCGAGACTTGGGCGCAGTACGACCTGAAGGAGTTTGGTCAACGAAGTGCGATCCGATTTCACCAAAAGAACAGCGACGGCTGGTTTCGCGTCGATTTGCGAAAGGGCTGGATCGAACGCGGCGAAGTCCTGTTCATCAAACCCAAACCCATTTGACGCCGTTCCGGAAAGTCGTCCCTGCATCCGAACCACACAAGCGAAACCGATCACATGGGATTCCAACCTTCCCACCGAACCATGGCAAGAACTGCCTTTGCGTTGCTCCTTTCGTTCGCGTTCGCCTGTCAGAAGGACGCCAACGCGCAAACCGACATCGTCACGTTTGATTCCGTTCCCGCCAAACGTGATTCGATCGATGCCGATGAACCGATCGCGGCAGCGTTCTCTGCCAAACAGGCTGCGATTTACCTCGATCGTGCCTCCCTGACCTGGCAGAAAGAGAAAAAGTGTGTGACCTGCCACACCAACATGCCCTACATGTTTGCGCGTCCGGCCTTGTCGTCCGTGCAGAAGGATTCGGGAGAAGTCCGTGAATTCTTTGAACGGTACCGAACGGAGCGTTGGCAGCAAAAGGCGCCGACGGAGGGCCAAGGCTTCTGGGTGATCGTGGTGGGAGCCGGGTTGACGTTCCACGACATGCAAACGACCGGGCGTCTCAGCCCGATCACGCGCGATGTGTTGGACTTTTTGTGGACCACGCAACGAGCTGATGGCGGTTGGGACTGGCCCGATTGCGACTACGCTCCCATGGAGATCGATGACCACTTTGGAGTCACGCTGGCAGCGCTGGCCGTTGGCATCGCACCGGGCGGCTACGCGGAAACGGAATCCGCTCAAGCTGGCATTGCGAAGTTGCGAACCTACTTCAACAACAACCCGCCGAAGTCTCTGCACCATCGTGCCATGATCGCATGGTGTTCCCTGCGAATCGACGGCCTCATGACCGCGGACGAGCGTCGAAGAACCGTGGAGGAACTGCTCTCGAAACAGTTGTCTGACGGCGGCTGGTCCACCGCAGGTTTCTTGACCGATTGGAAAGGACTGGAACGCAACGACGGTGAGCCACTCGACACGCAAACCAGTGATGGTTATGGCACCGGACTCGTGATCGTGATCAGCCGAGAACTCGGGATTCCCGCCAGCGATCCACGCTTGCAGAAAGGGATTCAGTGGATCCTTTCCAACCAGCGTGAAAGTGGAAAGTGGTTCACACGCTCGCCCGTCAACGACGCCGGCAATCTGATTTCCAACACAGGAACTGCCTACGCGATCCTCGCACTCCAAAGCTGCGGTGAGCTCCCCGACTGGCCGTTTGAATCACCCTCAACTTCGAAGTAGCCCGGTCCCAATTTTGTTTCGTCTTCTTCCAAACGCAAGGATCAAAGCAACTCCCGAAGTTCATCACTTGACAGTGACGATTGCTACTTCCGATTCATCGAAGTCCCTGGACAAATTGACTGCGATCCTTCCCTGCATCCCGTCTTCGGTGGTCGCGGTGATTTCAATGTCAAACATGACCGGCCGGACTGGAACGTTGGCTTCTCCTTGGTCGTCTGTTTGAAAAGTCGGCAGTCCAAACTGTTCCCCCCAGCCCCGGCGAGCGACCTGCAGTTCGGCTGCCGTTGGTGTCCCATCTTTCGTTTGCACAACGACCTTCAATGGTGCAACTGGCTGGACCTCGAACGTGAGTTCGAGATCTTGATCGCCAACAGAAACGGGTCTCACCCATGCAGAGCGTTCCAGTGTCGGCTTGTACTCACTGGTGCTCGTGGTCATTCGGGCATACTGCGTCAAGAAACCAAATCGTCGTCCACCGACAAAGATCTCAACTGGTCGCTGAGGAACATTCAGTGTTGCATTGCCGCCGTCGTCGGTTGCCTGCATGCCTGGACTGATTGGAATCCGGTCAACGTTGGACTCCCAACCGACGCCCACACCCGGCACCCCGCCGCCACCATCCGCATTGAGCACACGAACCGTGACAGTGCGAGTTGAACGAGTGTTGGACGACCTCTCAGTTGCCGGAACGTTCCCTTTTGCAAGATCGTTGGGGGGACTTGCGATGGAAGCTTCAAACGTCGGTTCGAAGTACGGATAGACCAGGCCCGCTCTCGGCGAGTCCCGCTCAATCATCCTGTCGACCTCAAGGCCGGAGGTTGTTGCCACACGAATCACCGCCCCGGCTGATCCCGTCGCGCCAATCGGAAGCAGGCTGACGATTCGCTCTGGTGGCAACCCACCGATCTGGAATCTCCCGCGTTCGTCCGTGCGGACAGTGGAATGAATCTCACTGTGAAGGAATGAGAGATCCAGTTTTGCCTGGTCGTATGGATTGACGATTTCTAGATGCGACAACTCCAGTTGCGCCATTGGTTTTCCATCTGAATCTTGGATCGTTCCATGGATCTGCAATTCAGAAGTCACTGGAATCGTCACGCGTGGCATCTGCGTGTCCATCCCCAAAAAACTTCTCGACTCAACGGCATGACCCGGTGCAAAGACGCAAATTTCCCAAGTGAGTGGATTCCCTGACTCGAACCATGGCGTTGGCTGGTCGTCAAACGCAAATTGTCCAAGTTCATTGGTCCAACCCACCGCGAAAACGTCTTGCACGGGTCCATCCAGTTCTTGCCGCATGTTGGAATTCGCGCTCGGCAGACGGAGGACAACGAAGGCACCTCCAACAGGTTGTTTCTGTTCGTCGATCACATTTCCCCGGACGGTCATGCGAGTCCCATGCAGCTCTGCCTGTCTCGCTTCGATGCTTTTAATGAAGTCTGTATCAACAAAACGCCAATTCGGCGTTTCATGAATTCGGCGAATCTTGTCTTCAAGCGTCAGCGAAGTAGCGTCCTTCTTCGGCGATGCAATCGCTGGATTCGCGTCGCCAACCCGATCCGACTCGGATGTGGCCTGTGTTTGGCCGTTGAAATTCACCTCTTGGGTGGATGCAGAGTCAGTGAGGCCGCAGATCATCAGAACCACTGCGGCAAGCAGCGCTAGTGAGGATCGAACACGACTCGCCTTGGCGGGAATTGCAATTTCATCGATGCGGGAACGCAGGTTGGAACGCTTCGCAGCCATATGAACGATCCCGTGAGTTTGCGATGGGCGTTGGGCAAGCTGAATCAGCAATTCTCCATACGAGCGACGCATGTTCTCGCCAACAGCAGCAATGGTGGATGCATCCACCGCGAGTTCGATTTGGTGACGAAGATTGCGACGAATGACATACGCCACCGGATTGAACCAATGAATGACGGTCAGCAACCGACCGAGCAAAGAATAGATCCCATCCCAACGTCGAATGTGTTCAATCTCATGGACCATGACGGAGCGTAGTTCTGCACTGCTGAGCTCACGGATCAAACTCGACGGCAGCAAAATCCGCGGACGAAACAGACCGCAGACAGCGGGCCCGATGTCGTCGTCCACGACAACGCACTGAATCTTCCGGCGTAGTCGCAATGCCCGGCGCCGCGATTCACAGATCTCAACGAGCTTTGGATCGGTTGATGCACGGCCATTGGCAATGACACGCGATATCAGAACGTGAGAGCGAGCCCAGAGAACCGTTGCGGCGACGCATCCGATGATCCAGACACCGATAAGCACCGATGTGAAAGACCACTCCAGATCGCGTATTTCAAGGTCCATTGCTGAAGCGGTCGGAGGAACCGACGACGTATCCGCGGTGAGTTCATTCAACGCATCGATCGTCGTTGCGGTGGAGACATCCGGCAGAGGTTGTTCCCGTGCAAAGCTCGAATCAGGTTGCTCGGTTGCCGCGACATCCATTTTCAAAGTCGCGTAAGCGTGATCGACTGGAGCGGGTGCAACGTTCGAAAGCTCGAACAAATTGAACAAACTGAATGTGCTGACTGGAACAAGCAGTATCAGCAACCGGCACGCAGGCACGAGCCAAAGGACAGAACGCCACTTGGGCGTGATCCATCGACGCAAGCCTGTCGTGACCGCGAGCACGATCACGGTGAGCACACACGCTTGCCAGGTCGCTCGCCACAACAGCTCTGCCAAGAATTCGGACTCAGCGGTAAGTGACACCATGGTCGTCTCCTGAAACGAGTTCACTTGGACTTTTTGACTGGACGAGACCGCTTGGAAACCTTCTTAGCTTCCCGTGCTGCCAATCGCTCACGCAGATCCTTCGCATCTTCTTCTGACAGCGATTCATGTTCGACGAAATGCATCAGCAAAGATTGCAAGTTGCCATCGAAGAAGCGAGCTGCGAACGATTGAGCGGCCGACCTGACGCACGACTCTCGAGAGACGGCTGCGCTGTAAAGATGCCGCGAACCTTCGACTCGCACTGAGACCGCGCCTTTCTCGACGAGTCTCGCAAGAAGCGTCCGCAACGTCCGGTGGCTGCGATGCCCGGCAACAACACGCGAAAGGACGTCGCCGGCGGTTTGATCGTCCGCTTGCCAGACGCTCTCCATCAGCTCCCACTCCGCATCCGTGATATGAATCTCGCACGGTTCACGCACGACCGACTCCCGTATGACTAATCTTGTAGTAACGACGGGGCTATTATTACCACGCAAGTAGTAACGGTACAAGCAAAATCTTTCACCAATTTTCGTTCGTCAAGAGGTGCCTCTCGTTTCGATGGCAGAATCGACTTGTCAGACTCTGCTAGCCGGGTGGCGGCGGTTGACTTTAGACTGAACCCGCTTTTGATGCCGCGGCATCTCTCAATCGGAGGCAGACTGTGCTGCCACCTATTCCGTTTTTGCTTGCGATGATGCGATGGACATTGACCAACTGAAGTACTTTCAAAGCGTGGCGGAAACCCAAAGCTTCACCGAAGCCGCGGCGCGGATGAACCTATCGCAACCGGCATTGAGCCGTTCGATTCAAAGACTGGAGGAAGAGTTTGGTCAACCGTTTTTCGAACGGAAACCTCGGACGGTCGAACTGACTGACGCGGGACTGCGTTTCCAACGCAGCGCCACGCAAATCCTTCGAATCATCGAAGACACTCGAGCGGAGATCACCGACGACGGTGAAACCGGCAAGCTTCGCATCGGGGCAATTCCAACGATCGCACCGTACTTCCTGCCGAACTTGCTGAAGCAGTTTTCCAATGCGTTCCCACGCTCGCGGCTGATCGTGCACGAAAACACCACGGACGAATTGCTGAAGGGGATCAAGCAGGGCGAAATTGACCTGGCGATCTTGGCCGAACCGATCACGGAGAAGTATGTGGAAGTGAAACCGCTGATGGAAGAGGAACTGTGCTTGGTGCTTCCACCAGATCATCCGCTGTGTGAGAAGGACGCCATCACCCTGGAAGATGTGGAAGAAGAACCCTTTGTGATGCTGGGTGAAGCTCACTGCCTGTCCGAGAACATCCACTCGTTTTGCCGTCAGCGTTCGATTTTGCCGGTTGCCGTGGAACGTGCCAATCAATTGGCGACGGTCCAAGAACTGGTCTCTCTGTCACACGGGATCTCGATGATTCCCGAAATGGCCCGGCGTTTGGACCGCAGCAAACGACGCGTGTACCGGTCGTTTGCCAGCCCCGTGCCCACGCGAACCATCGTTTGCGTGACCAACCCGTATCGTTTTCAAAGCCGGTTGTTCGCCGAGTTTCGCGAGCGACTGTGCGAGTACTCGAAGCAGTTCTGACGGCCTGAGGGGGATGCAATGAACCAGCCGAAGGTTGCTGCGCCGATCGATCGCCGCGACAGCGGTTGTCAACTCGCATGAGTCGACTCGATGGAACCTACGCCTCTTCGGCGGTTTGTTTGTGTTCCACCAATCGGCGGTTGTAGGCTGCGATGGTTTCTTTCCGCCGCAACATCCCCAGCAGTTTGCCGGGCTCGTCAACATCCACCACTGGCAACTCTTCCAAATTCAAAGACGTGAAACGTTTGAGCGCTGTGTTCAAGTCGTCGTTCGGCGTGACACTGACCAATTCAGTGGTCATCACATCGTTGGCCACCGCCAGTCGCCAGATGGAATCGTTGTAGAGGTAGGTTCGCACGTCGTCGTCGCTGAAGATTCCCACAATGCGTTTGCGGTCATCCACGACTGGGAAATAGTGCTGTTGGTTGTCAGCAAGACAGTGGACGATCTCGTCGAGGGTGGTGGCTTCTGGGATCAACAAGACTTTTCGGTTGGGGTCGAAGACGTCGCCCACCTTCAGGCCTTCCAGCACATCCACGATGAAATCACCCCGGTGGGCTTTCGAGTCCATCCGCGTGGGAACTTGCCATTGGTACAAACGCCAGCGACTGCACATTACAAAACTGAGCGTCGTGACCAGCATCGTGGGAACCAGCAATCCAAAGTCGCCCGTCAGCGCACGCACCATGATGATGGTTGAAATCGGCGCCCGCCCAACCCCTGCGAAAAAGCCCGCTGTGCCGACGACCGCGTAGGCTTCGGGTTGAGTGACAACACTTGGAAACAGGGCTTGAAAACCGAGGCCAATCGCCGCGCCGAGACAGCCACCAATGACCATCGATGGACCGAACACACCACCGGATCCCCCTGAACCGATGGTGAGCGCCGTGGTCACGATCTTTGCGAACACGATGATCAACAACATCGGGATGCCGAGTTCCGCAGCATGTGTCAGGGCCATCTGCAGGGTTCCATAGCCGGTGCCAAGAACACCCAACGCATGCATGTTGTTGCCCGCCATTCGGAACAGACCGACTCCCACCAATCCGGCCAGCACCGCGCCGACGGCGGGTTTGATGTGCGGCCACATCGGCAATTCCAGAAAACGCTGGCGGGTTCCGGCGAACAATTTGACGTAGATCACGCCAACGATCGTGACCGCGATTGCCAAGAATGCATACGGCAACAATTCCAATGGCGAGGTCAGCGTGTGGTGCAGGTCGTCACCAAACAAGGGCAGGTACCGGTACTCAATCGGCAAGGCCTGCGTGAACAGGCTGTAGGCGACAATCGAAGCGGTTGCCGAGGGAACGATCACATCCGCTTCCATGTCGGAATCGCTGTAAAGGATCTCAGCAGCAAAAACAGCGCCCGCCAAGGGAGCCCGGAAGATCGCGCCCACGCCCGCGCCCATCCCGGCAGCCATCAAGATCCTGCGATCTCGCGGCGACAGTTTCATTCGGTCAGCCAAGACCGACCCCAGGCCGGCACCAATCTGGGAAATCGGACCCTCCCGACCGCACGAACCACCGGTGCCCAGTGTGATTGCCGAGGCAATCGTTTTCACCAAAGGGACCCGAGCTCGCATTTTTCCGCGGCGGTTGTGGAACGCGTCGATGACTGCGTCGGCCCCGGAACCTTCTGCCTCGGGAGCGAACCAGTGAACGATCGAACCGGAAACCAAACCGCCCAGAGTCATGACCAGGACCAGCATCCAGGGCGAGAACACCGAGTCAGGTGGCATCATCACGGCCTCTTCGCCAGCGGCCTCCATTGGCGCGTAGCCAGTGAACTCGGCCATCGCGAATCGAACAACGACTCGGCCCAAGCGATCGAACACGATCGCGCCAACGCCCACCAACACACCCACCATGGACGCCAGAACGATCCACTTTCCAGACGATTGCCCGAAGACTTCTAGAAACTCGCGGATCTTTTTCACAAGGCAGTCGGGGCGTTCGTCTCGCGGGGGGAAGGACACAAAGTGCAGGCTCGGTGCGTTCCCATCCATGACAAATCAAGGCTCGTCCCAAGCGGCCGTCATTAAACGGTCCCCCGTCGTTTTTTTCCAGGGACTCCTTGGGAATCTTGTAAAATCATTTGCCAGGACCGGATCGACCGACGCAGAGACCCGACGACGGGCTCAATGACCGCAGAGCGGCCCAGCAACGCGGCAAAGTCTCAGCGATACTGTTCGTGGCAAGCCGCACAGCTTTGCGTCACATCACCCACCGAGGCACGGACGCCGTCCCAGTCTTGTCGTTCGATCGCACTGACCACGCTGCTCGAATTGGTCGTCATCGCGCGGCTCAGTTCGGCGTAGTCGGGGTCATCGAAGTCATCCATGCCCTCTTGGATCAGAACCTCGCCGAGCATCGCCAGCAGCTCCGATTCCCGTTTCACCGCGTCGAGGTTCTCTTGCGTGGTGGCGGCATCGCGTGTGTGATCGCCCAGTGTATCCAACAGTTGTTCGGCGTATTCCATCAACGGTGATCGATCCGCGATCATGTGCCACTCGTTGACCTTTTCGGACGTTTGCGTCGCCGTGATGCTGGCACCGCTGACCAGATCTTGCAGGTCAGCCTTGCGAAGTTTGGCCTCGTTGTAGACCTGGGTCGATCCTGCCGCACTGTTGCGAGCCGTTCGCGCCATCACATCGCGAGCGGTGTGTGCATCGGACTTCCAACGCACATCTTCTTTGTGATCGGCAACGACCGCGAACAAAGTTGCCAACACAGAGAGGTTCAATCGAGCGTCTTGATACCCACCGCCGTTGAAGGCTCCCGGAGTCGTGATGACCGAGTCGTAGCGAAGCTTGATGCGTTTGATCTCATCCTCCAACGAGAGTGGCGAGACCAAACTCGCCCACTTGGATCCACCGGCCGAACTTTCTTCCGCAGCGGCTTCCGCTTGAGCCATTGCCTTTTCAGCTCCCGCGTCGCGGAGGTTTGCAAGCGATGGTCGCTCGCCACGAAACGCGGTCGCCGGATCCGCGAAGAACACGCGAGAAACCTCGTCCGCGTCAAATTTGGGCGGGCGAGCTCGTTGTTCCTGCGCGTCAACATTCGATGCCGTGCACGTCAACATCCCGACAGCAATCAGGAAGAATGACAGGCGAGGAAGGGCGAGCAATCGCATGGAGTCACAGTTCGAAGAGAATGGTAAGAGCAGAAGCGATGCAATGAAACCGTTAGCGCAACTCGATTCAGTCCGACCGTTTCGCTGCCAAATGTTCGGCAACCGCAGTCAGCAGCGGATCGATCGTTTGCGACTGAATTTGATGCGGCGGCGACCAAGGCCACCAACGTGACATCTCGTGTTCCGTCAGTTCAATTTTAACGACTTGCGGCAAGAACACCAAAAAATATCGCACGTGCTTTTGAAACGTTTGTCCCGGGCGATCGCGGTAGGTGACCGGGTATTGCAGGTCAAACTGAAAATCCGGATCAAATTCGCAGTCCTCTGCGGCAATGCCGGTCTCCTCTTCCAGTTCCCGCTTGGCAGCCATCAAGAAATCTTCGCCCTCATCGCAGTGCCCCTTGGGCAAATCCCAGCGATCGGGATGTCGCATCAAAAGGAAATGCGGGGACGGTTCCCGAGTCATCACCAACACACCGGCAGCACACACCGACGGGAATGCCGGTTCTTTCTTCTCACTTGTCATCTTGCTCCAATGCCACACCGGTTGAGACCGCGAATCGAGCTCCGCAACAACGCAGCCTGGTTTTCAATCACCGAGTTTCAGCCGTCGCATGCTTCCGCTTTCGAAACACTTCCATTGAACGAATCATGAAAATCTACACTCGCACGGGCGATTCCGGGACCACAGGTTTGTTTGGCGGGCCACGGGTTGCGAAGGACGACACGCGAATCGAAGCGTATGGGACAGTCGATGAATTGAACGCGACCCTGGGACAAGTTCGCTTTGCGTTGGGACAATCCACCAGCCACTCGTCCGAAGCCCAAGGAGCTTTGAGCCAGCTGGATGGCCGCCTGGTCAAAGTGCAGCACGAACTGTTTTCAATCGGCGCGGAATTGGCGTCACCACACCCCGACCAATTCGATTTGCGGGTGATCGGAAAACCCCACATCGAACGCCTGGAAGAATGGATCGATGACGCCGAGCAACACCTTCCTCCCCTGAAGCAGTTCATTCTCCCGGGAGGATCGGTTTTGGCGTCGCATGTCCACCTGTCGCGCGCGGTGTGCCGGCGGGCGGAGCGACGCGTCATTTCGCTGGCCGACGCTGTTCAAACCGAAACCCCGATCAGTGACTCCGTGATCATCTACCTGAATCGGTTGAGCGACTGGTTATTCGTCGTGTCCCGATTGGTGAACCAAATTCTGAATGTTCCGGATCAAATCTGGGAAAAACCGTGAGAATGCTCGCCTTCGGCTTGCCCGTCTGGTTCAATGACGTGGCGAGTGTACAATGATCTCAAATTCTCTGTTCGCATGTTTGTCGGAGCCGCACCTGTGAAAAAAGTTGAAGCCATTGTTCGTCACTTCAAACTCGAAGACGTCAAAAACGCGTTGACCGAGCAGGGGATTCACGGCATGACCGTCAGCGAAGTTCGCGGATTCGGTCGACAAAAAGGTCACACGGAGATCTATCGTGGGACGGAGTACGCCATTGACTTCGTTCCCAAAGTCAAAATTGAGGTCGTCTGCACCAGCGACAACCTGCAGACGGTGATCGACACGATTCTCCAAACGGCTCAAACCGGCCAGATCGGTGACGGCAAAATCTTTGTCACGAACCTCGAAGAATCGGTCCGCATCCGCACCGGTGAGCGTGGCGAAGAAGCGTTGTAAGCTTGCTAGATGGCGTCCAATGGTTCACTCCCCTCGTTGGCGCGGCAATGCCGTGACCGACTGAACGATGGACGCGGTCGTATCGAGTCTCGATTCCGAGCCGGTCTGCCCAGTGTCCAAACGGCGACCGCGCTGACAGATCTCTATGACGAAGTCATCGAGAAGATCTGGCAGGCATCGCTGGAGCGTGCCTCTTTAACGATCAAAGCCTCTCAGCTTTCACAGCTGAGCTTGGTGGCGCACGGCGGCTACGGCCGTCGTGATCTTTCGCCGTACAGCGATGCAGATTTGATGCTGCTGACGACTCGGCGAAGCGCTGCCGCGGCCGCCCAGGTGGCCAGCACCTTCGTGCGCGATGTCACCGACGCTGGGATCGACTGTGGTTTTTCAGTGCGGACGCCTCGCGAGTGCAGTTCCTTAGCTTGGGCCGACGCAAAAATCTACACGTCGCTCACTGAGTCGCGATTGTGCTTTGGCAGCGAACACACGTTCGATCGTTACTTCGATCGCTTTCGCTCCGGTGCACGCCGCCGACGCAACTACATGAACCACCAGTCCTTGATGGCTCGCCGCGAAGAACGGCAGAAATGGGGCGAAACGAACTACTTGCTGCGTCCCAATGTCAAGCGATCTCGCGGTGGACTGCGTGACATTCAATTGGTTCGCTGGCTCGGATTTGCGACCTACGGAGCGACCAGTCTCGAACAACTCAACAAGCTCAACGCTCTGTCAGACGAGGACTACGGCACGCTGCGACGCGCCCATGCGTTCATGTTGCGATTGCGGCATGAACTGCATTTCCGCAGCGGACGCGCGCAAGACGTTCTGGATCGTCCGACCCAAATGGATATCGCCGAAGATTGGGGATACCAAGGCCGATCCGGCGTGTTGCCAGTCGAGGACTTCATGCAGGACTACTTCGACCACACTCGTGGTGTTCGATACGTGGCCGCCTACTTCCACGATGACACTCGCATCCGCTCCCGAGCCGCAGGAGCCCTGGAATCCGTGATTTCCAGGCGGGTGGATGAGAACATTCGAATGGGCCCCACGCACATTTGGGTCAAAGCAAATGTCTTGGAAGCGTTCTCACAAAGTCTGTCGGATGTGCTGCGACTGATCCAACTCGCCAACCGCCATTCACGCCGAATCGCTCACCCCACGTGGCAAGCGATCCGCAAATCGATGCAAGATCGGGAACCATCCCCCCCCGACCAGCCTGCCGTCGATGCGTTCTTGGAACTGCTTCGTGAACCTGGACGCTTGGCTTCGCTACTGCGTCGTTTGCACGAACTTCGAATCTTGGATCAACTGATCCCCGCCATGGGACGTTGTCGAGGATTGCTTCAGTTCAACGCGTATCACAAGTACACCGTCGACGCGCACTGCATTCGAGCGGTGGAAGCAGCAACCGATCTGATCGATGCTGAAACCTCCATGGGGCGGCGGTATCGGCGTCTGAAAGACAAGACGCTATTGCACTTGGCGTTGCTGATTCACGACTTGGGCAAAGGGTACGAAGAAGACCACAGCGAAGTGGGACGCCGGATCGCGGGAGATGTCGCAGACCTTTTCCATCTGAGCGCTGACGATAAAGACACGTTGCAGTGGCTGATTCACAAACACTTGCTGATCAACGAAGTCGCCTTTCGGCATGATCTGAATGACCCCCAAGTGGTCCAGCAATTTGCCGCTGAAGTTGGATCGATCGCTCGCTTGGAATTGTTGTTGATCCACACCGTCGCCGATCTGCAAGCCGTTGGCCCAGACGTGCTCAACGATTGGAAAATGGGATTGATCGAGGACCTCTACCTTCGAGCCCGTCGCTATTTCGAAACGGGCAATTTGCCAGGCGAGAACGAATCGGAATTGGATTCCAAGATGGAACAAGTGATGGGAGCGCTCGGCGACATGGAGCTCGATCCTTCCTTGCTGGAATTCGCCAAAGACATGCCGTTGTCATTGCTGCGTCAACATTCCACCGACGATTTGATTCATGAGATGCATCAGGTCGGTGCATGGTTGAGCGAACATCCCGGGTGTTTCTGTGCCGGCGCGGTGGATCCCGCCGCGTCCGCCGTTCGGTACACCATCGTGCTGCGTCAGGGCGAACGTCGGATCGGGGTCTTCGCTCGGATCACGGCTGCATTTAGTGCCTGTGGTCTATCGATCATGCGTGCGAATGTGGAAACCGTCGGCGAAGATTTGCTGTGGGATCAATTCTGGGTCACGGACCCAGAACTGAAACAACGTCAATCTGAGTCGCGAATCGAGGAGGTTTGCCGAGTGGTGACCAAAGCGATCGACGATCCGGATTCAATCATGCCGACACCGCGACGAGTGTGGCAGACTCAGGGTGCCAAGGAACCTTCCAGTGTGTTGCTGTTGCCGACCAAAGTGGTGTTTGACAACGACACGTTTGATCATCAAACGATCCTGTCGATGTTCACTTACGATCGACCTGGCTTGCTGTCTGATATCTCAGGAACGTTGTCTCAGTTGGGCGTCGTGATTCAATTCGCAAAGATCGACACGCACTTGGATCAGATCGCGGACGTCTTTTACGTGACCAATTCGGACGGCACCCCCATCACGGATGCTCCCCGACAGGAAACCATCCGAAACGCATTGGTGGAAGCGGTCGCCCAGCCACTCGGCTAGCGTCGCTCCGAAACGGTTGGCTGCCTCTTTCCTGACTGTTCCATCAACAGGCTGTTAAGCCAAGGCCGTTTGCAGTTGGGCCAAGTGCTTTGGAAGAGCTTCCAAAACGTCGGCGTCTTCGTACTCAAAAACCACGTACCCCTGATAACCAGAGTCGCGAAGAATCTTTGCGATCCGGTCGTAGTCGGCTGGCGTCTTCTCACCAGTCCGAGATTTCATGACTGGTTTGACTTGCACATTGACCGCGTAAGGAGCACACGCTTCCAGGTCACCATAGGGATCGTCTGACACAAAGTTGCCGGTGTCGAGATTGATTCCAACCCATGGTGAATCGACTCGATCCATGATCTCTAACATCTGAGCCGCGCTCAATTGGCCGTGATTTTCGACGCCCAAGAACACACCCTTATTCGCAGCTTGTTCCGCACATCGATTGACGGCCACAACGGCTTCGTCCATTCGACTGGGTGATTTCGCCAATTGAGCCGCTGTTCCCGCAAAGAAACGAATGTGGGGGGCGCCCAAAGTGGCGGCCAAATCGATCCATCGCATCGCATCGCTGACTTCTTGTTCGTAACGCTTCCCAGGCCCCACCGTGAAATTGTTCCCGATCGCGGTCCCGCTGATGACCACCCCACGGGTGAACGCCTGGCGTCGCAGTTCCAGCAAGGAGGCTTCGGTTGGAAATCCATCTGGACCGGGCGTCATGAAATATCCGGTCAGCTCCGCGGCCTCGACGCCCATCGAGACGCAATAGTCCAGAAAATCGACCTGCGTCAATCCGTTGGATACATCACGGTTTGTGAACGAAACGCCCTTTGGAATTGGCTGAAACTTCTGTTGCTTGCCCTTCATGTAGCGGAAGTAAGGGCGAAGCGAATACCCAGCGATACCGATTCGAAATCGCGGTGGGCCGGAGCGTTCAATTGGCTCACGAGCGGGCAACGGTGAGGTGGCAAGCCCAGTGAACGCGATCCCGGATGCAGCAGCGGTGGCTTGCAAAAAAGATCTGCGTTTCAACAGGGACGTCCCGCGGCCTTTGTCACTCGTCCTCCCCTCTCCCCTCTCAGATGGAAGCCCAA
Organism: Rhodopirellula islandica; assembly: GCF_001027925.1. Lineage (NCBI taxonomy): Bacteria > Pseudomonadati > Planctomycetota > Planctomycetia > Pirellulales > Pirellulaceae > Rhodopirellula > Rhodopirellula islandica. The sequence continues at coordinate 119,330 of NZ_LECT01000042.1, forward strand.
TGGTGGAAGAGGCACCCGCGGCAATGCGGGTGTCTGCGAGACGGACCGGCTTCGCGTCCTGTTGGTGACCTACGCGATGCGCTCGGCAATCAGGACTCGAAACAGTGACAGCGGGTTGGACTTCTCGCATTGCGTGACCTGGATGGGGAGTTCGTTGAGCAATTCTTCCACGTTCAGATCCGTTCGCCATCCCAGGTGCCGGGTTAAACTGCCGGCGGAGTCAACGACTCGAGCGATCAATGGGTTGGGGCTGCGGAAATGATTGATGACCAGAATTTTACCACCTGGACGACACACTCGCACGAGTTCACGCATCATTCGGTCCGGTCGCGAAACGACGCTGATCGTGTGAAACGAAGTCACCAGATCGAAACTCGCGTCTTCAAACGTCAGCTCTTCCGCGTTCATCGGCTGGACGGAAATATGATCCCATTCGCGTTGCTCAATCAGTTCTTCGGCTTCCGCCAACATCGATTCTGAGAGATCGACGCCGGTGACCTTGGCGTGCGCTGGGTAGGCGTCCAACGACAACCCGGTGCCGACACCAACTTCCAAGATCTTCGTGCCGGCAGAAATGTTGAGCGAGTCAACGGTCTTCAGAATGCGACGACGTGCCACCGCCGGCCACAGGGCCTGATAAGCCGGCACGAGGTTGTCGTAGAGCTTGCTCTCGTGCGGTTTTGGTTTTGCCCCACGCTTCTTCTTGGTGGTTCCGCCGTTCATCATCTCGCTTGGTTCGCGATTGCCTTCGCGAGCTGGAGTCGGTTCACCAACGGTTTTCGCGACTGCGGCGCCCGTCGGGGAGCTTGTTTCTGGTGCTTGATTCAATGATGACTCAGAATCCAACTCGAACATTTCAACCTCGTCCTCAGCGAATTGACGGCCTACACAGACTTCCTGGCGAAATCGCGTCGCAATCAACAATGAATTTGAATCACCACAGCAGTTTCGCAGATTTTGGCCTGCTGTCATGCCCGAACCACTCTCCAGAGACCAAAAGCTAGCGAATTTTGCGCCACAATTACATGAGCTCTTCTTCCAGCAAATGGCAGTAGGCGTCGTAACGCCTCGCATCGATTCGAGCGTCCGCGACTGCGTTCTTCACTGCGCAGTCATCTTCAGCCAGATGCAGGCAGTCTGGATAACGACAACCGCTCACATACGGACGCAAATCGGGCATCAATCCGGCCACTTCACTGGCACTGATGTCCCACAGCTGGAACTGCCGAATCCCCGGCGTGTCAAAAACAGCCCCCCCATCGGCGAGCGGAATCAGCTGAGAGGCTGTTGTCGTGTGTTTTCCCTTGTCATTGTCCGTGCTGACCGCGCCGATTGCCAATCCCAGGCCCGGCTGGACCACGTTGAGCAAACTGCTTTTTCCAACACCGCTCTGACCGGCCAAGGCGGTTTGCCGGTCCTTCAGCAACGCACGCAGGTAGTCAACATTCTGTCCGGTTTCCGCAGACGTGGGCAAAACCCGATAGCCAAGCGCTGAATAGACGCCAATCAAGGGTTGCAAATCAACCAAATCGATCAAGTCGACTTTGTTGATGATCACGATCGGTTCAATTTCGCATTGATGCGCGGTCAAAATCATCCGGTCGATCAACGCCGGTTTGATCCCCGGTTGCTCCGCGCTGGCGATGATCAGCATCGCATCGATGTTCGAGACCAAAACATGTTGCTTGCCGCGACTGGTCCGACTGATCATCCCCGTTCGCGGTTCGACTCGCTCGATCATTCCGTCCGCTTCGGACTTCAGTGACACGCCATCACGCGACTCAGCCCGAAACCACACTCGGTCGCCCGCCACGATGACGTTTCGTTGAGTTGTGCTGAGAGATTTCAGGACTTGGCGGACCGCGCAGGCGTACAAGACACCGTTGTCACCCAGCACCTTGCTCTGCAGGCCGTGAACGCTGAGCACTCGGCCTTGAAGCAATTTGTCTTCATCGACCGATAGCTGCACATGCATTCCGGCAGCTGATTCGGGCGTCGCATCCGCACCTTGGATGGTGCGTTTGCGAGTCAGTTCCCCTTTGCCTGTCAGCCGTTCGGATTGAACAGCGTCATCTTGCGAATCACCTTCGTGGAAATCACGAGTCAGATCACCACGCCGTACACGGCCTTGGTGCTTCTTTCGAAAATTCGCTCGGAGGTTTCCGCTTTGCTTCTTCGCCAAAGGTTCAATCTTCGCGTCGAGCGGAGGCATTGGACGTTCGTTCAGCGGCCCCTTCGGGTGCCATGATCTGCTCGACCTTGCCGTCTTCGTCGCCGGAACGCTTGTGAATCGAAGGGCCAATCAGCTCTGTCAATTCGACTTCGTTCAGCTCTTCGCGATCCAACAGCGCCCGGGTGATCGTTTCCAGTTGGCCACGATGTTCCCGCAGCAGCTGTTCCGCTTTCTGATCCGCTTCCATCAGGATCCGAGCCACCTCTTCGTCGATCAGTTCTTGTGTGTGTTCGCTGAACTGACGCTGCTGGTGAATCTCGCGACCCAAGAACGGATCTTCGTCACTGGTTTTGTAACTGACCGGTCCGATCTTCGCGCTCATGCCCCAGTGGGTGACCATCCGTCGAGCGATGCTGGTGGCGCGTTCCAAATCATTTTCGGCGCCCACGCAGGTTTCGGTGTAGATGATTTTCTCGGCCGCACGGCCCCCAAGCAACACGATCAATTGATGCTCAAGTTCCTTTTTGCTCATGCTCAAACGGTCTTCGTTTGGCACGTACTGAGTCACTCCCAAGGCACGACCACGCGGGATGATCGTGACTTTGTGAACAATGTGCGAACCTTCCAAATGCCAAGCCGTCAGGGTGTGCCCGGCTTCGTGGTAGGCAGTCTTTTCCTTCTCGCTGTCGAGCAAGACCTCTTCCCGCTTCGCGCCCATCAAAATCTTGTCGCGAGCGTAGTCAAAGTCGTTCATTTCAACGAGTTTTTTGTCGTTCCGAGCGGCCCACAGAGCAGCCTCGTTGACCATGTTGCGAATGTCGGCTCCGGTCAATCCGACCGTCCCCGCAGCCAAACGGTGCAGGTCAACATCGTCACCCAGCGGCACGTCGCGAACATGGACCTTGAAGATCTCTTCGCGGCCCTTCATCGTCGGACGTCCCACCGTGACGTGACGGTCAAAACGACCGGGACGCAGCAACGCGGGGTCCAAGACATCCGGACGGTTCGTCGCAGCGATCACGATCACAGCGTGAGCCCCACTGAAACCGTCCATTTCACCCAGAATCTGGTTCAGAGTTTGTTCCCGTTCATCGTGGCCTCCGCCCAAACCAGCGCCACGCTGCCGACCGACCGCATCGATCTCGTCGATGAAGATGATCGAAGGCGATTGCTCTTTCGCGGTCTTGAACAAGTCGCGAACACGACTGGCCCCCACCCCGACAAACATTTGAATGAATTCACTGCCGTTGACGCTAAAGAATGGCACATCGGCTTCACCAGCAACAGCGCGAGCCAACAGGGTCTTCCCGGTTCCTGGAGGCCCGTTCAGCAGAACCCCCTTGGGCACTTGGCCGCCAAGTTTCTGAAACTTCTCTGGCGTTTTCAGGAAGTCAACGATCTCCTGCAAATCCGCCTTCACGCCTTCGAGTCCAGCGACATCATTGAATGTGATGACCTTGTCGGTGGCTTCAAATCTTTTCGCGGGACTCTTGCTGAATCCTGACAAGAAACCGCCGCCCATCATGTCGTTGCGAGTGCGACGAATCATCATGAAGATGAAGAAGAAGATCGCGAGCGGCAAACCGACCAGAATCAACAGATTCAAAATCGCGGCCGTGTTGTCTGGTGGCGCGAACTCCCAGTCCTTGATCTTTCGCTTTTCAAGATCTTCCGCCAATTGAACGGCATAATCCGCGCCGGCAGGCCGGGTGAATTTGAATCGCTTCAGCAATTCCTTCGGTTTTGCGTCCCCGTCGGACGATTCGCTGGCAGGAATTTCTGGGCGAGTTTTGAACTCCCCGGAAACCTCGATGTCGCCAATGCGAACCGATTCAATGTTGTTTTTCTCGAGTTCACTTCGGAAGAAGCTCGCCGAGATCGTCGATGACGGTTCGGGTTGATTGAAAAACAGCATCGCGGCCAAGACCGTGATCACCAAGGCGATGATCATCGGATTTCCCCCACGGCGTCCCGTCGAGAGCTCTTCCTTGTTGGATTTGTCCGAAGAGTTCGATTCGGAATCCTTTTTCATACCGTTTTTTCCTCAAAATTCACTGTTCGTTGGCACTGGCGATGGCGCGTTGCCTCTCGCCAGTGCAAGGAGTGTACCGCGATGGTGGATCGTTGCCTAACCGGATGTCTCGATCTGAATCGAGGTGGCCAGCAGTTGCTCCCGAGACACGGGTTGGAGCGTCCTGGAGGTCGATTCGCGAAACTGAAGTCTAGCTTCCAAACTGTCTCATCTTCCCAAACAACCGAAATTCGCAATCCTGATCAAACTGGCTGCGACAGTTGTTCCGGGAGTTTTTTCTCGCCTGTTCCGATGGCCAAGCCACTTTGGCAGTCTTCGCGATCTTGTTTGACACAATCGACTGCCGCCGCCCGCCCCGAACCGCGGCGTGATCCAGGGTTTTCGCACGAAGCTGGCGTTTGCACTTTCACTGCCAATCACTGCTCAACCATTCCCAAACCAGAGGTTCGCAGCCATTGCCACGCCCGAAACCGGGTCGTGAGAATACGCCCCGCCCGATCAATTCGTTCGATCGTTGCAAGTCCGATCCGCTCGCGTCGAGAGATTCCCGGCTGAGCTGAACCTCAAACGGACCGAACGATCGCTCATCGCATCACTTTGTAGAGATGGCTTTTCGTCCGCAGCAACAACCCATGGCCGAATGGGACGGGGCTAGCAACTGTGAACTGTTCGTCGTCGTCCACTTCATTGGTGTGCAACAAGGTTGGTTCTGAATCGCCTCCGATGTGCTCCAGCACAGAAGTCGCTCCGGCTTCGTCGGTGATGTAGAGACGATCACCGACGATCAATGGCGAACTGCTGTAGCTGGCCCGCGTTCGCGCCAGCGAGGTCTCCCACAGCGTTTCTCCTGTTTCAGCCGACAGTGCGTACAGCGTTCCACGATCACGTTTGCCATCTGACATCACATACACGACACCATCGCGAGCCGCCGGTGTGGGGACATCCGACCCAACGTCATCGCGCATCCACAGAATGGCATCCTTCGCTGCGTTGGCATCTTCACCAGCTGCGATCAACTTTTCCATGTCGACTCCAGTCAAGGTGGCACCACGTGAGTAAGGACAAACGATGACGTTGCCGGTGATCACGGGCGATGCGATCGACCGAAAGTACTTTTCCTGGTCCGGATTGAATCCGCCGAGGGTGCCCAGTCGCTTGCCGGTTTTTGCATCCGTCAGCGTCAGGTGGTCGGCGCCCAACACAGCCACCACCGGTTTGCCATTCACTTCGGTTGCCAACGGGGTCGAGTAGCTTTGGGCGGCTTCTTCGGGAGCTGGCACCATTCGATCATCTTTCCACACCATTTCGCCGGACTCGATGTCGAATGCAACGATGTAGCTGGGCCCGGTTTGCATGACCGCGACGACCACCAAGTTGTCAATGATCATGGGCGAGGAACCAAGGTCCCACCAAAGCGTGTCCTCACCGAAACGTTCTTGCACATTGATGTGCCAAATGGATTTGCCGTCCAAGTCACAACAGGCCAAATCACCACTGCGGAAGTAGGCAACCACATGCTTGCCATCCGTGACGGGCGAAGGGTTGCTCCCGCTGCCTTTGCGGTGCTTGTTCCCGCGGTCTTCGCCCAGGGGAGTTTGGAACGCGATGTCCAACGAATCGATGTCGATGCCCAACAGATGATTCTTGCCATCAATGCCGCTGGTCAAAAACGCTCGGTCACCAACCACCACCGGCGTGCTGGCACCGCTTCCCGGCACCTTGCGATGGATCGAATCTGACTCCGACCACTGAATGGGATAATCGCCTTCAGGTGCAATGCCTTGTTGCGATCCACCGCGCCACTGCGACCAAACGACATTCCCGGTCCCCTTCGAATCGGCTGAAACGGGTTCCGCGGCGTCCATGGAAAGCGAGGACCAGGACACGGCTCCGAAACAAACCGCCAGGGCAGTCAAGCGAGTCAACGAGAGCGATGCCGGAGAAAGGAACTGGGACATCAAGCGGTCTCCACAAAGAGGGGCGGAAGGAGGCGGGGTGGGAAACCGCCATTGTGAAGCACCCGCGGCGCAATTGAAAGCACGTAGAACCGTCGTCGGTTGCACCCAAGCCGCAATTTCCGGGAGGAATGCCAGTCCCCGCCGAACCAACCCGAAAAACTTACTCCTCCGTATGGTGCCAGCCACCTTGATTTGACTTTGCTGCGGCGATGCATAGGATGCTTTTGTCTTGCCAATCCCTTTGGAGAGCAGAGCGATGCCGCGGCCTCAGCGATGTGAACAGTTTGATCCAAACGAAGTGGGAATCGTGCACGTGGTCCAGCGATGTGTGCGACGCGCCTTCCTCGCAGGGGTCGACCAAGCGACTGGCA